>CALDZH010000055.1 GCA_937944275.1 uncultured Woeseiaceae bacterium | reverse complement strand
GCCCTCCTTGTTCAGCGCACCCGACAGATCGCCGACAATCCAGTTGGCGGCAAGCTGCGGCCCGGCCTCGGTCGCCGCGATCGTGGCTTCGAAATAGTCCGCAACCGGGCGCGATATCGTCAGGATCGCAGCATCGTCCTTTTTCAGATCGTATTCGTCTACAAAACGCTGTTGTTTCGCGTCGGGAAGTTCAGGGAGCTGTTCGCGAACCGACTCGATGTATTCCGCACTGATCTCAACCGGCAACAAATCCGGATCCGGGAAGTACCGGTAGTCGTTTGCTTCCTCTTTTAAACGCATTGAACGTGTCTCGTCTTTGTCTGAATCGTAGAGACGCGTTTCCTGCACAACCTCGCCACCGTCTTCAATCAGATCGATCTGCCGTTCGACTTCAAAATTGATCGCTTTTTCGACGAAGCGGAACGAATTCAGGTTTTTGATTTCCGCGCGCGTGCCGAACTCTTCCTGACCTTTCGGACGCACAGAAATGTTGGCATCGCAGCGGAAAGAACCTTCCTGCATGTTGCCGTCGGAAATCCCGAGGTAGCGCACGATCGTGTGAATCTTGCGCATGTAGGCAACGGCTTCTTTCGCCGAACGAATGTCGGGTTCCGAGACAATTTCCAGCAGCGGCGTACCGGCGCGGTTCAGATCGATGCCCGACGACTTGTCGAGACCTTCATGAATCGACTTGCCCGCATCCTCCTCGAGGTGCGCGCGCGTGATGCCGATGCGCTTGTCGTTGCCGTCCGCATCCGTGATGAACAGCTCGCCGTGCTCCACGATCGGCAATTCGTACTGGCTGATCTGGTAGCCCTTGGGCAAGTCCGGGTAGAAATAATTCTTGCGCGCAAATACTGAGCGCGGCGCGACCGTCGCGTTGACCGCCAGCCCGAACATGGCCGCCATGTGTACGACCTCTTCATTCAGCACCGGCAAGACGCCCGGGTAGCCAAGATCAACGAGGCAGGCCTGGGTATTGGGCTCCGCGCCGTAAGCCGTTGATGCTGCCGAGAAAATTTTGGATTTAGTCGAGAGCTGCGTGTGAATCTCAAGCCCGATTACGACTTCCCAGCCAGCACTCATTTGAACGCCTCTGGGCACGCCGTGTGCCAGTCAGTCTCCTGCTGGTACGCATGCGCGCAGCGCAGCAACGCGCTCTCGTCAAAGTGGTGTCCGACCAGGTGCAGGCCTATGGGCAGATCGTTAACGAAGCCACATGGTACTGACAATGCCGGGAAACCACCCAGGTTTGCGCCAATCGTATAGATGTCGTTCAGGTACATCGTAATCGGGTCATCAGTTTTTGCACCCAGCTTGAATGCCGGCGTCGGCGTCGTCGGACCTGCGATGACATCGACGTCCGCGAACGCTCTCTTGAAATCGTCGGCAATCAGGTGTCGCACCTGCTGCGCTTTCAGGTAGTAGGCGTCGTAGTAGCCGGCCGAGAGCACGTAGGTCCCGGTCATGATACGACGCTTCACTTCGTCGCCAAATCCTTCGCCGCGGCTGCGACAGTAGAGATCGTGCAGGTCCTCAGGGTTCTCGGCGCGATGACCGAAACGCACCCCGTCAAAGCGCGAGAGGTTGGATGAACACTCAGCCGGCGCGACAACGTAGTAAGTCGGCAAAGATAAATCGATGTTAGGCATGTCAACTTCGACCGCTGTCGCACCCAGGGACTCCAGCGCTGCTATCGCATCTTTGACCTTTACACTGCAATCGGCATCAAGTCCTTCGTCGAAATGCTGACGCACGACGCCGATCTTCAGGCCCTTTATTGAATGGCCGAGTTCGGCGACGTAATCAGGCACGGGCTCGTCGAGGCAGGTCGAATCGCGTTCGTCAAAGCCAGCCATAACGCCTAACAATCGTGCAGCGTCCTCCGCCGTGCGCGTAATCACGCCCGCCTGGTCAAGGCTCGAAGCGAACGCGATCATGCCGTAGCGCGAAACCCGGCCGTACGTGGGCTTGATACCAACCGTGTTGGTCAATGCCGCTGGCTGACGAATCGAACCGCCTGTATCTGTCGCCGTAGCGGCGGGGGCCAGTCGCGCGGCAACAGCCGCGGCCGAACCGCCTGAAGAGCCACCTGGCGATCGTTCGAGATCCCACGGGTTCCTGACCGGTCCGAAGTAGCTTGTCTCATTCGAAGAACCCATGGCGAACTCATCCATGTTCGCTTTGCCGAGCACCACCGCACCCGCGGCGCCAAGTCGCTCAACGAGCGTGGCATCGTAAGGCGAGATGAAATTGTCCAGCATCTTCGAGCCACAGGTCGTCTTGATGCCGCGCGTACAGAAAATGTCCTTGTGAATGATAGGCAGACCATTCAGGACACCGGCATCACCAGACGCACGAGCCGCGTCGGCTTGCGCGGCTGCCACGAGTGCCTCATCGCTGGTTATCGTCACGAGCGCATTCAGCGTCTCGTCGTGCGCGGCGATACGATTCAGCAGACCCTGCGTTAATTCGACCGAGGAGAAATCCCCCTTCTCGAGACCGGCCGCAAGCTCGGTCAGCGATTTATCGTGAAGATCGGTCATTCGATGACCTTTGGCACGAGATACAGGCCATCCGTGACCGACGGGGCATTTTGCTGGTAGCGATTCCGCTCATTGGGCTCCGTGACAACGTCCGGACGCAGCCGCTGGGCCACGTTGAGGGGGTGCGCCATCGGAATGACGCCATCGGTATCTGCTTCCGACAGGTGACCTACAAAATCGACGATTTTCGATAGCTTGTCGACGAGTTCGGTATGCTCTTCGGGCTTTATTTCGAGTCGCGCCAGCTGCGCAATTTGCTGGACCTGATCTTTATCGAGTGACACGGGGCTTTTCCGGGATTTTCTAGGTAAACTTAAGGGCCGACTTTCGCGGGGACGCAATAATACACGGCGTCTTGTGGAATGTCGTGCGCATTGTTAGATTACGCCGTTAATTCTGTTTCTGGGCCTCTTCCCGCATGTTCAAGAATATTCTGGGTTATTTTTCCAATGACCTGTCCATCGACCTTGGCACAGCCAACACCCT
>CALDZH010000054.1 GCA_937944275.1 uncultured Woeseiaceae bacterium | reverse complement strand
TCATTGTCTGGGTACTGTCCTGGATCTTGTCCTACGTGACGTTTGACGTCGTTGACCCGCGTTCGGGCGAGGCTCTGGTGATCCAGAACTTGCTGACGGGCTCCTCGTTCACTGAGTTCCTGTCAGTGATGGTCACGAACTTCTCACACTTCCACCCGGTCGGCGTGGTGCTGGTCGCAATGCTGGGCATCGGGGTCGCGGAACACACTGGCTTCATCAATGCCGCAATCCGCTCGCTGCTGAACATCACGCCAGCAAAGCTGTTGACGCCGATGGTAATACTGGTGGGAATCGTCTCGCACGCGGCCGTCGATGCCGGCTATGTGCTCGTTATTCCACTGGGTGGCGTTATCTTTTACGCGGCCGGCCGGCATCCGCTCGCCGGTATTGCTGCAGCATTCGCTGGTGTTTCCGGCGGCTTTTCGGCCAACTTCGTACCGAGCTCGCTGGATCCTTTGCTACAGGGCCTGACGCAGGCCGGTGCACATATTCTGGATACGGGCGTCGTTGTTAATCCGCTCAACAACTACTTCTTCACCACAGCGTCATCCATCCTGATCATTGGCCTCGGCTGGTACATCACGGACAAGGTCGTCGAACCCCGCATCATGAAGACGGAGATCGACGGCGATGCCGAAGACCTGCCCGAAATGCACGACCTTTCGGAAAGCGAACGCAAGGGCCTGCGCTGGTCCCTGATCGCCATGGTCGTCGGCATCGGCATCCTGATCGCTACCGCACTGCCCGCGGATTCCGCGTGGCGCGCCGCGGACGGCGGCCTGACCGCATCCTCGGCGCCGATGATGCGTTCGATCGTATCGCTGATCTTCCTGTTGTTCCTCGTGCCCGGCGTCGTATTCGGTGTCGTCTCGGGTTCGATGAAGAGCTCAAAGGACATGATCGAGGGTATGACGCATTCCATGCACAGCATGGCCTACTACCTCGTCATCATGTTCTTCATTGCGCAGTTCGTATATGCCTTCGGCCAGTCGAACCTCGGCGTGCTGCTCGCGCTGAAAGGTGCCGAGTTCCTCAAGGCGCTGAACGCCGGTGCATCGATCACGATCGTCGGCATCGTCATCCTGACCGCTTTTGTGAATATCTTTGTCGGCTCCGCCAGTGGCAAGTGGGGCCTGCTGGCACCGATTTTCGTCCCGATGCTCATGTCGCTCGGCATTTCCCCCGACCTCACCCAGGCGGCCTACCGCGTTGGCGACTCGAGCACTAATATCATCACGCCGCTGATGCCGTACTTCCCACTGGTTGTCGTCTACTGCCAGCGCTACGTCAAGAACACGGGTATCGGCACGCTGACCGCCATGATGTTGCCGTACTCGATGTGGTTCCTGTTGACGTGGACGATCTTCCTGCTGATCTACTTTGCAATCGGCTTCCCGCTCGGTTTTGCGGCAAGTTATACGTACCCACCAACCTAGAGGCAGTAAATGCACGACTTCGAGAAGCTGGGCGCTTTCTACCTCGGCAAGCGCTATGACACTGAGGCGGACAAGCTCACGGAAGAGTTTGTCCTGTATGACTCCAAGGACCTGACAACCCACGCCGCCATTATCGGCATGACGGGTTCGGGCAAGACCGGTCTCGGCATCGGCATACTCGAAGAGGCCGCACTCGACCACATCCCGGTCATTGCGATCGATCCAAAGGGTGACATGGGCAACCTGTTGCTGACGTTTCCGCAACTCAAGGCGGAAAACTTTCGTCCGTGGATCAACCCGCGCACGGCGCTGGACAAAGGCCAGACGCCTGATGAATTTGCGGCAGCGCAGGCGGCGCTTTGGAAGAAGGGCCTTGGCCAGTGGGGCCAGACCGCCAAGCGTATTGGGCAGCTTCGCAAGAACGTCGATCTCGCCATCTACACACCGGGCAGCAATTCAGGGCTGCCCGTATCCGTGCTGCATTCGTTCGCTGCACCTGACCAGAGCCTGATCGACGATATCGATCTGTACCGCGAACGGGTACAGGCAACAGCGACCGGCATACTCACGCTGCTCGGCATGGATGCCGACCCGGTTTCCAGTCGCGAACACATCCTGATATCGCGCCTCCTCGACAACGCATGGAAAGAAGGGCGCAGCCTCGACGTCCCCGGCCTGATCGGAGAAATCCAGAACCCGCCGATCACCAAGGTCGGCGTGATGAATATTGACTCGTTTTTCCCCGCCAAGGATCGCTTTGGGCTTGCGATGGCGCTGAACAACCTGCTGGCGGCCCCGGGCTTCGAGGCCTGGATGCAGGGCACGCCGCTGAACGCGAAGAACCTCCTGTATACACAAGAGGGCAAACCACGCATTTCCGTGATGGCGATTTCGCATCTCGACGACGCACAGCGCATGTTCTTCGTGTCGATGCTGCTGAACGAGTTGATCGCGTGGATGCGCTCGCAACCCGGTACGTCCAGTCTGCGCGCAATCCTCTACATGGACGAGATCTTCGGCTACATGCCGCCGGTCGCGAACCCACCATCGAAAAAGCTGTTCCTGACGCTGCTGAAACAGGCGCGCGCCTACGGTCTCGGCCTCGTGCTCGCAACGCAAAATCCTGTCGACCTCGACTACAAGGGCCTGTCCAACACGGGCACCTGGTTTATCGGGCGCCTGCAAACCGAGCGCGACAAAGCGCGCGTCATGGAGGGTCTCGAAGGCGCCACCGCCGGAAACTTCGACAAGCAAAAAATGGAGCGCACGATTGCCGGGCTCGGCAAGCGCCGCTTCCTGTTACACAACGTGCACGAAGACGAGCCCGTGGTGTTCAACACGCGCTGGGTGCTCTCGTACCTGGCCGGCCCGTTGACGCGCGATCACATTCGCCTGCTCATGAATGCCGCGAAGAACCGACTCGCTGCCGCGGCCAAAGCGGTGTCCAAACCTGCGCGCAAGAGTAAAGTAGCCGCGCCGGCACTGCCACCTGCCATCAGCCAGTACTTTATCCTGGGGTCCGGCGAAAACATTGTCTATCACCCACGCCTGATTGCCGGCGGCGACGTTGTTTTCACCAGTGCCCGTTACAACATCGAGGACGCGCGCGAAGTCCTGCACACCGTCGAGTTCGAGGATGGCCCGGTCGATATTGACTGGGACAACAGCGAACCGTTGGATCTTTCGGTCGAGAATCTTCGCAATGCGGCACACGAGGGCGCGACCTTCGCGGAATGCCCGGCCGGCGCCGATAACGCCAAGGCCTACGCCCGGTGGGAGAAAGACTACAAACGCTGGCTGCGGCAGAACGAAAACATCACATTGTTTCGCAGTAAGGCCTTTAGGCTGATGTCGACAGCATCGGAAACCGAGGGCGAGTTCCGCGCACGCCTTCAGGATGCGGCAAGCGAAAAGCGTGATGCGGCAATTGCCAAGATTCGCAAGCGTTATGCAACCAAGACAACGACGCTCGAGAATCGCCTGATAAGGGCTGAGCAGACTATAGCTGTGCAGAAAGAGCAATCAACCAAGAAGAAGCTCGACACCGCCATTTCCTTCGGTACCGCTATTCTCGGCGCTGTGCTGGGCCGCAAGAAGCTTTCCAGCAGCACGGCCACCAAGGTGGGCACCGCCATCAAGACGGCTGGAAGCGCAAGTAAAGAAGCGGCTGATGTGGCACGCGCCGAGCAGATAGCTCAAAAAGTCAGGTCCGACATCGCTGCGCTGAACAGCCAGCTCGAGAACGAAATCGCTGATCTCGATACGAACTTTGACGCGCAGGCCGAGGAGCTTGGCGAAATTGTCGTCCGCGCAAAAAGTACAGACATTCATGTTGCCATCACGGGGCTGGCCTGGCTGCCGTACACAAAGGGCGAAAAGGGCCGACTGAAACCAGCCTGGTAATAGCGTTACCGCAGACATTAGGGACCCCCACCTGGATCACGAATGGGGGCGGCGGCCAGCCGGAAGCCGGCGTCGTGATTGTCGTGGAGGATATCGAGCGCACAATGGCTGACTAAGCGGGTAGCAGCGCGGTGCCAGGTTAATCCCCTATGCAGGCTCCCGCATAGGCCTTCATCACCCCGGCATTGTCGAGCTGACAATCATTGTCGTAGGTCACGCTGTCCATGCCACAGACGGGCGAGTATTCATCGGGGCAATTGCGGCCGAGGTTCTCACAAACGCCAGCATAATCGATACGTACACCCCGGCGCTCGGCGTGACACGCGTTACTGTATGTCATACCGTCGGAGCCGCAAACAGGAACAAACAAAGTCGGACATGAACGCACACGACAGGCGCCTTCCGTGAATGTCTCGATACCGGCCGCATCTGAATAACAGGCGTTATCATAGGTTTCGCCGTCATCACCACAGACCGGCGCATAAACCTTTGGACAGTTATCGAAGTCGCAGTTGCCCTTGCGCTGTACGGGCACCCTCTCTACGCCCGCTTCACACCGGTTGATGAACGTCCGCCCATTCATGCCGCAAACGGGCTCATCAACGCCTGGACAGCCATTCGGCGTACATGCCCCCAGCCCGGCGATCTCGACATTCGATTTGGCCGCAAAACATTCGTTGATATAGGTGTTTCGGTCCGTGCCACAGACCGGATCAAACGTCTCCGGGCAGTCCGTTTCGTCACCCGGGCACCTGCCCCGACTGCCCACCGCAACACCGGCAGCGCGCGCCACGCAATCGTTACTGTACGTTTGCCCGTCTTCGCCACAAACGGGGTCGTATTGCATCGTGCAGGCAATCTCGTCTGCCTGTGCCACCAACATCGGTGCCTCATCCGCGGGAAATATAGACTGCAAGTCAACATCTCCGGCAAGCGCCGGGGCTACGAGGTTCAACGCAAACAACAAGACCAATGAGGGCTTTCGGATATTCATACGACGCAGGCGTTCCATGTTCCCTTAGAGCATTATGCCGTCAACAGGTTCAACGGGCGGCACCCCAATAATTGTAACTGAGCGCCCGGATACCCGGAATATACATTCTATTGTCGTCTTCGATATCGAAGCCACCCTCCCTGAGAAGCGCCGGTATATCCCTGTCCATGTTGCAACCCCCGGATATGCGGCGCCACCCCGGGTTCAGGCGGCGCTGCCACTTTTGCACGCCCTGGTCAGGGGCCTTTCCATGCTCGCAATAAAACAGGTGCCCGCCCGACTTCAGCACACGCCGCATTCCCCGCACTGCGGCAACAGCATCGGGAATCGTACACAACGTGTAGGTGACCAGCACTGAGTCTACCGAGTTGTCGTCCAGTGGAATTTCCTCACCGGGCAGGTCAATCAACTCCACCTCGATATCAGACTCGGCTATCAGTCTGGCCGCAGAGTTGCGCATGCCCTCTGATGGCTCGAGCCCGAACACCCTGCGAACCTTGTTGCCATCATAGTGATTTAGGTTCAGACCGCCACCGAAGCCTATTTCCAGCACGTCACCGTAGGCGCGATGCACGATCTTTTCCCGTTGCTTGCGTGTTGGTTTGGCACTGCACGCCAGGTTGATCAGGTGCGGCAAAATGCGATCGTCATAAAAACTCATCGCACCAACTCCCTGACGTTGACGAGCTCAAAGCCCTCTTCGAGCAGGCGGGGCAACTCCCGCTCAAGGAGCTCGAGCGTGCTGGGGTAGGGGTGGCCGATAGCAACTACCTGTCCACGTTGCCGTGCAAGCGTCTTCATGCGCTCGAATTCGCGCGCTACAGTTTCCGGCGAGCGGTCCGGGTCCAGAAAGACATCGCGCTTCATGGCGTTGACCCCTGTTTCATTTGCTATTTGCAGTGCGACACTTCCATGATGCGTATAGCTGTCGATGAAGAACAGGTTCTCCCGATCATGGATTTCCTCCATGAGCCACCGCATGTGCCCCGGGTGACGCGTCAGGAGAGAGCCTCGGTGACTGTTAATGCCAATAGCGTGCGGTACCGACTGCAACGCTTCCTCAACAAGGGCACCCACCGTCTTGCGGCTCATGTCGAGATCTATCTCCGACGGCTCGCGCTGCCCATCGTCCGTGTGAGCCTGTAAGGGCAGGTGCAGAAGCACGTCCTTGCCATTTTGATGCGCGTGGTCAGCGAGCAGCTGTGCGCGCGGTGAATCAGGCAAAAACGAGAAAGTAATCGGACCGGGCAAGCGAATCGCCCGTTTGCCGTTGGCCAGATGATAGCCAAGGTCGTCAATGATGATTGCTATACGCGGTGCGTCTGCCAGCGACGCGCTGGACAAGAACAGAAGCAGCGCTGTCAGCAGCCCGCGCCGTGCCACACTACTGCGCGTTGCTGTGCATCACCGGGCGGACCTGCAGATGCTGAATGGCCTCAGCCAGTTGCACGTCGGATTCGCGATCCAGCAGGCCCGACAAGCTCAGGTCCGGAAACCCCGGTGTGTCATCGACGTAGATGTCCGGAGTGATGCCAACCTCATGGATCGAGTCACCCGATGGCGTGTAATAACGTGACGTCGTCAACTTGATTGCTCGTCCCTTGGACAGGGGTACGACCGTCTGCACCAGCCCCTTGCCAAAGGTCTCTGTACCGATAACGAGCGCACGATTATGGTCCTGCAGCGCACCGGCTACGATCTCGGATGCCGATGCAGACCCCTTGTTGACGATCACCGCCATGATCGCGCCGTCCAGAATGTCGCCGCGATGTGCCGATCGCACAAATCTAGCATCCAGCGTTCGGCCGTCGGCGGTAACAATGACGCCGAAATCAAGAAACAGGTCAGCAACGTCCACCGCCGACTCAAGCACGCCGCCCGGATTGTTGCGCAGGTCGAGTACGAGCCCCTGCAGCATTCCGCCGCTGGCATCCTGCAGGTCATCAACTGCGCGACTGAGATCACGAGCGGTGTTCTCGCTGAACTGGCTGACGCGAACGTAACCAAATGACGGCCCGAGCAGCTCCGCATGTACGCTCGCCATGCGAATGATCTGCCGACGCATTTCGTGGTCGATAATCTCATCTGCTCGCTGGACGCTGACCGTGACCGGCGCGCCGGCGTTACCGCGCAATCGGCGGATCGTGTCATGCAGGTTGCCTGGGTCTATCGAAACACCGTCCACGGCGACAATCTCATCGCCACTACGAATCCCCGAGCGTGCTGCCGGGGAGCCGGCTATCGGTGTGATCACCATGACGCTGCCGCCAACCTCGTCGACTTCAATGCCGATGCCCGTGTAAATACCCGTAGTGCTGATGCGAATATCGCGGTACTCACCCGCGTCGAGGTATTGGGAATGTGGGTCGAGATCACTGACCATGCCGCGAATAGCGCTCTCAAGAAGCTCGGCATCATCGATCGGTTCGACGTAGTCGCGCTTGACGCGCTCAAGGACCTCGGCAAACAGGCGGGCCTGCTCCCATGCCAGCTCTTCCTTGTCCGGAGCCTTGCCATTACCGATGAGCCCACCGCCCACAGAAAGGCTCAGGCCCAGCACCAGGCCGATGACAATCACTAAAACCGCACGAACTTTCAATGACATACGACGTTCCAATTTTCGATCGTCGACCATAGCACAGCGGCGCATATTATTGTGCGGACAAGATCAAGAACACACGCCTCGCCTAACTGCCGGGTTGCTTTGTCACCCAGTGCCGCGGGTTCTCGGTTTTTGTGCCACGCCGCAGTTCGAAATACAGGCTCGCCCGCGCTTGGCCGCCGCTGTCACCAACGGTGGCAATGACATCTCCCGGGGCGACCCAGTCGCCCGTGTTCTTCAGAATCGTTTCATTGTAACCGTAGAGCGTCATGTAGCCTTCGCCGTGATCAACGATAACCAGCATGCCCATGCCCGCCAGCCAATCGGCAAACGCGACTCGCCCATGGTACACAGCACGCACCTCGCGCCCACGAGGCGCAGCCAGCACCACGCCATTCCACTTGATGTTGCCGCCAACTCGCGGCTGCCCGTAGTCATGCAACAACGTGCCTGCGACCGGCCAGGTCAGCCGCCCTTTGTAATCGCTGAAGGGCTGCTCGGCACTAATCGGATAATCAGAGAGAATGCTCGTTAATTCCGCGATCAGGCGTGTCAGTTCTTCTTCCTGAGAAGCAAGTTGATCAACCTCCTTGCCCTCATCAGAAATCTTCTTGCGCAGTGAAGCGAGTAGCTGGGCGCGACTTTCCTGCGACGCGTTCAGCTGTCCCAGCTCGTCATAGCGGTCCTGGGCAAGTGCCGCCAGTCTCGCCTCCTCTGCTGCTATCTGCGCCCGTAATTCATCAAGTTTTCGGATTTGCTCAACCACGGCCTCGATGTTTTCGGCCCGATAGTCGTTTAGATAGCTGTAATACGCCATGAGGCGGCCCAGCGTTGCCGGATCGCGCTGATTCAGAAGCAGCTTGATTTTCTCCTGGCTGCCACTCATGTAGGCCGCCCTTACCTGCGCGGCCAGGGCCCCTGACTCTTCATCGAGGTGCTGTTCGCGCTCGGCGAGCTCGTCGTCGAGCTTTTGCTTCTTGCCGGCCGCGTATTCACGATCGCGCTCGATCTCCTTGAGGCGCATTCGCCGCTCAGAAATCGCGACCTCGAGTTCCTGCAGCTCGCCCGCCAGCCGGTCTCTGTCCTCGGCTGCCCTGTCCATACTCTGTTTGAGCTCCGATATGCGCTCTCGCACCTCTTCGAGCTCCTGCTCCGTCACTTTGGCGAGTTCGCCGTGTGAATCCTGGCCAGCGGCGACAGCCGCAAACCCAAGCAGGAGAAGGGATGTGAGGTATCTGGACAACATGGGCGCCGAGTGTAGCGTTTGTGGGCTATTCCCTCTCGCTTAAACGGGTATAATCCCGGCTTTTAGCATCTTCGAGGCGCAAATTCTCGCGCCGAAACTATTGATTCATGGATAGAATTCTCGAATTCGCGGGCAATCACCCTTTGCTGGTGTCAGCTTTAATGGCCAGTTTTTTTCTGGTCGTCTTCTACGAGTTGCGCCGAAAAGCGAGCGGCACGATCAATATTGAGGCCATCGACGCCGTCAAGTTGATCAATAACGACGCCGTTATAATCGATTTGCGCAGTGCCGATGCGTATGGCCGTGGGCATATCGTAAACGCGCGCAACATCCCGTCGGACGAGGTTGAGGCCAAAACCGCCACCCTTGAGAAGTACAAGTCGACACCAATCGTCGCCGTGTGCGACTCGGGCGTATCGTCAACGCGGGCGGTCAATTCTCTGCGGAAAAAAGGTTTTGAGAGCGTCTATGGTCTCAAGGGCGGCATGACCGGCTGGTCCCAGGCCGGCCTTCCCGTGGTTACGGGCAAGAAAACGAAGAGCAAGCCCAAAAAAGGCAAAAAGCGAGGCTAGGCTCGCTTGAGTTATTATCTTTGGCCCGCATTGGTGGGTTTGGAACTGGAAAACAGGAAAACAGGAAACATCATGGCAGAGCAACAACCGGCCGCTGAGAAACAACTGGCCATCAGCAAGATTTATGTAAAAGACTTCTCTTTCGAGTCGCCGCAGTCGCCGCAAATATTCAAGCGCACCGACTGGAAACCACAAACGAACCTCAACCTGCGCAGCTCACATACCGCAGTAGAGGGCAGCGTCCACGAAGTCGTGCTGACTATTACCATCGAAGCCAAGGAAGAAGACAAAGCCCTTTTCCTGGTCGAGTTGCAGCAAGCCGGTCTGTTCGAGATCGCCGGCTACGAGGGAGAAGAGCTTTCGGCGATAGTCGGCAGTTTCTGCCCGAACATCCTCTTCCCGTACGCGCGCGAGGCTGTCGCGGCGATGATCCAGAAAGGCGGCTTCCCCGAATTCGTTTTGCAGCCTATTAATTTTGATGCGCTGTACTTGCAATCCAAGCAGCAGCAAGCCGAGAACGCCACCACTGGGGAGGCGCACTAAATCAACGAATCAGCACCAGGAACAATTGCAGTGATCGGCGCCGGTTCTTGGGGAACTGCGCTGGCACTGCAGTTTGCGCGTGCTGGTTGTGATGTTCGGCTTGGTGGCGTCGTGGAGCTTGATCTTCTTGAGGTCATGGCCACAGACCGTGAGAACAAGCGGTATCTGCCCGGCGTAAGCTTTCCCCCGAACCTGCGCGCCTGCCCGACCCTCGCGGAGTGCCTCGATGATGTCCGTGACATTCTCGTTGCGGTACCCAGCCACGGACTCCGCGACACGCTGACGCAAATCAAGCCGCTGCTTCGAGACGACTCACGCATTTGCTGGGCAACCAAGGG
>CALDZH010000053.1 GCA_937944275.1 uncultured Woeseiaceae bacterium | reverse complement strand
GGCGTGCAACCAATAGAGCGACCCGAAGTAACGGAAGACTGGTTTGCGGCGCCAGTGGACCAGTCTGACTGGGACCCGCAGGTCGCTCCCTTCGATTGGGACGAGAAAACCGGTCTATCGGAACGGCCAATCCCGGGAATGCGGGGCGGCGAGTACATCCTCACGGGCCTCGCGCACAACCGCAACAGCAAGATCGCCTACGACTCGGTATCAAACCAGGAAGGCATGAACATGCGCAGCCGCAAGTTCGCGGCCCTGTTAGCGACCATGAAACCGCCCGAGATACATGGTGACCCCACAGGGGATCTCCTGATCGTTGGCTGGGGCTCGACGCTTGGGGCTATTGAAGAAGCGGTCGACCGCGCGCGAGCGCAGGGCCTGAAAGTATCGTCGGTACACCTGCGATTCCTGTACCCGATGGAGCCTGGGCTGAAAAAGATTTTTGCGGGATTCAAGAAAGTGATGACCGTCGAGATCAACTACAGTGACGACCCCTCCTCTTCGCCTCTGATCAATGAAGAAAATCGTCGGTACTCACAGCTGGCGTTCTTACTACGCGCACAAACTCTGATGGACATAGATTGCTGGTCACAGGTGCCGGGGCATCCACTGCAACCTGGAACTATCCACAACGTTATTGATTCACGGCTCGCAGAGATGGAAGGAGCAGAAACATGTTCGGCTTAAAAGGTGACTGGTCTCTCGAAGTCAAGGATCGCTATTTCACGCTAGACGACTATAGCGGCGCGGAGCCGCGATGGTGCACCGGTTGCGGCGACCACGGAATCCTGGCCGCAGTACACCGCGTATGCCGCGACTCACAGATCAAGCCGGAAAAGACCGTAGCGGTATCCGGTATCGGTTGTTCGAGCCGCCTGCCGCATTACATGAAAACCTATGGGTTCCATGGCCTGCACGGACGTGCCTTACCGGTTGCCTGCGGTATCAAGTCGCGGCGCCCCGATCTGGATGTCTGGGTCGCAACCGGCGACGGTGACTGCTTCTCGATTGGTGGTGGTCACTGGATACACGCGCTGCGTTACAACATGGATCTCACGCTGCTGGTATTCGACAACGGCATCTATGGCCTGACCAAGAAACAGACGTCGCCGACGACGCCGCTGGATGTGCCGACCAATACACATCCGTCCGGCGCGTTGCTGCCACCACTCAATCCGCTGACCGTGACACTCGGCGTAACCAATATCTCCTTCGTGGCACAGATCGTCGACTGGAATGCCCCGCTCCGTCACGAGGTGATCAAAAAGGCGCACGAACACAAGGGCACGAGTTTCGTCCGTATTATTCAGCGCTGTCCGGTATACGTTGAGTCAATCGGCAAGGCCCTGCAGGACGAACCGGCAAGGCTGCAGCTGCTCACACATGAAAAAGGCATCCAGGTAGACGACTCAGTAAAGAGGTCGTTCCCGAACCAGGCCGAGCACGATCCGTCCGACCTCGCCGCTGCGCGCGCGCTTGCCGAGGATGACAGCGTTCTGCCGTTGGGAATTCTCTACCACAATCCCGATGCACCACGCTACGACACGATGACATCGGTGGGCATGGATATAAGCATCGACGACAAACTCGCCGGCATGAACGAAGCGCTGGATCACTTCGCCTTATAGCCAGTATCTGTTACCTAGCGGACCGATAAGATGAATTCCGTAACGGAAAAAAAACAAAACGAGGCTGACATGGGCGAATCGGAGGGTATTGACGGCGCAAGCGTGATCAACATGCTCCGCCGTTTTCACTACGGCGAACCCGCAGCGACTGCGAATACGACTAAACCCGCAGGCGGCATATTACCAGCCTTGCTGAATCCCTACCGGGATGCATCATCCATTCGCTATCAGTACCCGCTTTACCTGGCACCGCCCGATGGTACGGACCAGGCAATGCTGGCCAAACCGGCAGCTGAGTACCTCTTCGACTCGCTGGAAGAACTCACGCTTGGCGAGAATGACGCGAGGATTCTGAAGGACAACCTCGCCTGGATCGAACGCTTCATACGCCAGAGAATGGAAGATCCTGCTCCGGTTGACGCGCTCTCGGTCTTTGAGGCAGCGGCAGAAGCAATGCAAGAACAGCTGGGGCTGGAGCAAAGCAGCCGCGACGTGCTCGCCGCCGATCTGGATCGTCTAAAAACCGCTATCGCTCCCGGTGGGCAGTTCCTGGGTTACGGACCGCACGCGTCATTGCACTTGATGGTGCACGCAATTCGCCACCGAAACGAACACGAGCGTGAAGCATTTCGACAACGAGTTAACCAGCATGTTCACCGCCTGCATTCATTACTAGAGGTTGAAAAAGCCAAGGCTGCTGAAACAGATACGGATGGCAACGATACCGCCGGCGCTGCATCACGCTACCTCGACACCGATGCGTTATCCGGCATGCTTGGGCAACGAGCTCATGGTTCCGTCAACATGCCCCCCGAGCGTCGCGAACGCATCGAGCGTGCAGTGCAGGTTTTGCAAGCCTGGCAGGACGATCCGGTGCTCGTTAAATTCGTAGGCGAGGTGGACGATCCATCGCTTGCCGGTCTGCCGGTCCTTGAAATCATCTCCAGCAGCAATCCATGCACGACCGCGACCGACGTTTTCACTCAGGACGCTGAGAAATTTGCAGAACTATTCGCCGCCGCCCGCATCGCGGCGCTGGAAATTGACGATAACTACAATCCCGCGATCCACGACTCCTGGTTTGCCAGTTTCGACTGGCAGGCATTTTCTGAGGAAGAAATGCAGCTGGTAACGAGAGTTGTAGCGCTGGTGTCGGCTGACTACCTCGCCGGCGATGGTTTGCCATCTTTCTCGAAGCTCTTGGGATCACGACTACCCGTCCACGTCTTGACCTGGGTTCGTGCCTACGATAATCCGGCGGCGCGTCCCGGCGAGGGGCCCTTCGATGCCTATCGCTTTGAATTGGCCTACTTTGGCGTTGGCCATCGCCAGGTTGTGGTGGCGCAGTCCTCTGCGGCCCGTCATGAAGACCTGCTTGCAGGCTTCCTGTGCGCACTCGACAGTAGTCGAACGAGCCTGCACCTCATCAACCGTGGAACTCAGACGAAGACCAAGAAGCCGCTGCTCGACCCATGGTTTGTGGCAAGTGCAGCGCTCGAGAGTCGCGCTCATCCTGTCCTGCTGGTAAACCCCGATGCCGGTGATCGCGCAGCACAAAGAGTCAGTTTTGGCAGTAATCCCCAGGTAGATAGTGATTGGCCGGTTGAAAAGCTCGAGTATCGCAGCGCCGATGGTGAAACGACCGAGATGGAACTGGCGTTTACCTTCGCTGACTATGCACTCCTGATGCCGGCACTGCATGAGCATTTCCGCGTGGCGCCAGCAGGTTTCGATTCGCCTGACCTCGTGACCGTTGATGCGTACCTCAAAGCTGAGAATGAGCCCGTCGATCGCATGGTGCCCTTCGTCTGGGGTATCGACGAAGACGGTGTGCTTACAAAGCTGGTTGTATCGCGTGCGCTGGTATTTGCATGCCGTGATCGCCTGAACTACTGGCGTACATTGCAGGAACTGGCTGGCGTCCAGAATTTCTACGTCGAAGAAGCCATCGATCGGATCATCGAAGAACAGCAGGCCGCGATCGA
>CALDZH010000052.1 GCA_937944275.1 uncultured Woeseiaceae bacterium | reverse complement strand
GCAATATCGGCTTCTCCACACTGCATTGCGACTTCGAGCTCTTTGATAAACAAGCCCTTGCCGCCAATTTTTTGCAGGCTGCGGTCGAGAATCTCGTCACCACGCGTAGACAGCGGGACGAGCTCGACCGATTCGACTTCGTGAAGGTCCTCGAGAAGGGTGGCCACGTGTTCCGCCTGCCACAGTGCGAGGGCGCTTTTTCGGGTAGCTATGCGAATTTTCATGATTCTTTTAAACGACGCCTCACTTCGGTCACATGCCGGCGGCTGATTATCAGCTCTTTGTCTTCGACATGCGAGTCATCTCGAAGGATAACCCGGCTCTTACCCTCGGCATCTTTCTCGATGCGGTCAATGTGATCCACCGCGATCAAGGCACTGCGGTGAATGCGAACGAACCGGTTGCCGAACTCCGCTTCCAGAGACTTGAGTGAATCATCGATGAGGTCCTGGCCGCTATCGTGATCTACCGAGACGTATTTCTGGTCTGCGCGGAAACAGCCAATTTTGGTCACGGGAATCAGCTTAAGCTGGCCTTGGGCATATGCGCAGACATGTTTGCGTTGCCTGCCAAGATTGGCCTCGGCGGCAGCTTCGGATAAAGCGCTGCGCGCGAAGCGCGCAGCATGGTCGAGCGCGGCCGTCAGGCGTGCGCGACGTACTGGCTTGAGGACATAACCAATGGCGCGAGCCTCGAATGCTTCAATCGCGTATTCGTCATATGCGGTTGTAAACACCACGGCGGGCGGCGGCTCCATAGCATTCAAATGGTGTGCCGTCTCGACGCCCTCCATTCCCGGCATGCGAATGTCGAGAAGTACGATGTCGGGTTTGAGCCTGGCCGCAAGGGCCAGCGCCTCGCGACCATTACCGGCCTCGCCAACCACCTTGTAACCATCTTCCTCCGCCAGGATCTGCTGCAGCCGGTCACGTGCAGGTCGTTCATCATCGACGATCAGAACTTTCACGATACGACCTCCTCGAAGGGGAATCGCAGGGTCACGGTATAGCGTTCACTACTGTCGTCGATACTGACTGATGCTTTATTGCCATAGGCAAGATCGAACCGCTGGCGAATATTGTCCATTGCCATCTTGTTGCCGTCCTCGCCGCGCGCTTCGCCGGGCGCAACCGGATTCGAAACAGCGATTTGCAGATACCGGCCATCCCTCGTTCCAGTTACGGTGACCTCGCCGCCATCCGGTAATAGTTCAATACCGTGGTTGATCGCGTTTTCGACAAGCGGCTGAATCGTCAGGCTCGGAATTTGCGCGCGCATCGGCAGCTCGTCAGTATTCCAAAGGACGCTCAGGCGATCGCCGAGGCGCAATTTTTCGATGCGCTGGTAGCATTCCGCAACCTCGAGTTCTTCCTTGAGACTCGTACGATCCCGCGTAGTAGACAGGCTGGCGCGCAGCAGGTCGGACAAATCTTCGACGGCCTCTTCGGCCTGGCGTGGATTGGTGCGGGTGAGCGACGCGATTGTATTCATGCTGTTAAACAGGAAGTGCGGACGTATCAGCGCCTGCAATGCAGTGATGCGCGCCTGTGCCTCGAGCACCACGCTGCGCCGCCACTCACTTGAGACATACAGATAGCGCATGCTCAAAGCGATGAATATGGAGCTGATGGCAAACGTGCGTAGTAGGAACACCGCATGAGGTTCATCGATAACCGCTACACCTCCGAACCGCCACACCAGCTGCCAGGAAAGCTCCGCGACGATGAGGCATGTGACTTCGAGAATGACGAAACTCAAAAGAAACGCGCGAGTTTTCCCTGCCTGCTCGAGCCAGTTGCGCAGCGGGCACATCACTGCCGAGCCGAGCAGCGCGAACCACAGAACGAAGAAGGAAATTTTTGACAACTGGAGCAGGAATTGCCCGTCGGGTCCGTGTGCTGCCAGCGTGAGCACAATGGCCAGGAGTTCCGCGACGATCAGGATAATGAATAATGTCCCCGCTGCACAAAAGTCAGGCAGGTAGACCTGGGTGTCTTCGCGGGTTGGAGTAGGGGCTGCAGTCAAGCGCGCGTTCCTTCAACTGATGCGGACATTGTAGCGCCCGCGAGCGCGCGACGCTTGGGCGCTAGTCGCGTTCAGGAACAGAATTCGGCGATCTGTTCTTCAGCTTTCCGGCGGGCCTCATCGCGTTGCGTGTCGTCAAGGTAGACGCGCTCGCCGTTTTCGTCTGTCCGATACACTCGCCGCGCCTGCAAATAGGTCTCAAGGCGTGCGCGCGACCGTTCACAGCGTTCTTTTCGCTGTTGTTCGGCGGCAGCGTCTTCGGCCGCTTCCTGCTCGGCAATCTCGGCAGCAGATCGTGCCTCATCGCGAGCCGTCTGTGCGTCGACGCTGGACTGAATACGCTTCTGCACGGCGCTCCGGTCAGTCGAGCGATACGTCAAATCGAGGCGTACCTCGGTGGCGGCACCCGTCGGGCGATCTTCGTAGTGCACGTTGCCGTCGGCGTCGGTCCATTTGTAGATTTCGTTGGCCATTGCGCCCATCGACACTGTCAGCGCCGCTATCGTGCATGTGAGAACTATCCGCTTGCCTTTCATCGACGTCCTTTCTGACAGGGTGTGTCTTTCATAAGGTATTGAAGCAAATAACATTACACCATGATACGTGCGAATTGGCTGTGATAATGATCACACCGCAAAATGGGTCTCCCCGGCGAAATAAGAAAGGGCGGGCATTGCTGCCCGCCCTCAAGAGATTATGTCAAATTATTCCGCAGAGGTGAATTCAGGATAGGCCTCCAGCCCACATTCCCCAATATCGACGCCTTCGTACTCCTCTTCCTCCGAAACCCTGATGCCGACGGTTTTCTTGAGCAGGAACCAGACCGCGAGGCTTGCAAGGAACACCCATAAGAAGATCGAAAATATACCCTTGATCTGGGCGATCAATGACGCGTCGTCGTTGGTCAGGCAAACCGCAAGAAGGCCCCATATGCCAACGACGCCATGCACTGAGATAGCACCGACAGGATCGTCAATCTTGAGTTTATCGAGGGTCACGATGGAACCCACGACGAGCAGGCCGCCGATGGCACCTATTATGGTAGCCATAATCGGCTCCGGCGTAAGCGGTTCAGCCGTGATCGCGACAAGACCCGCCAGCGCACCGTTGAGCGCCATTGTGAGATCCGCTTTGCCAAACCAGAGCCGGGAAAGCAGCAAAGCGAATACCAAACCACCGGCCGCAGCCATATTCGTATTGACGAACACCAGTGCAACCGAGTTCGCCTCACCGACATCGGAGACCTTCAGTTCAGAGCCGCCGTTAAAGCCGAACCAGCCCAGCCAGAGAATCAAGGTACCAAGCGCGGCGAGGGGCAGGTTGGAACCGGGTATGGCGTTGACCTGGCCCTTGGCGCCGTACTTGCCTTTGCGTGCGCCAAGCAGGAGTACACCTGCAAGAGCGGCGGCGGCGCCACACAGATGTACGACACCCGAACCGGCAAAATCGAGAAACCCTGCCTGGTCCAGGAAACCACCACCCCATTTCCAGAAGCCCTGCACCGGGTAAATGAAACCGGTCAGCACGATGGAAAAAGCAAAGAAGGACCACAGCTTCATCCGTTCCGCCACGGCGCCCGACACGATCGACATTGCCGTTGCGACAAACACTACCTGAAAGAAGAAGTCCGAGAGGTTTGAGTAATAGGTATCCCCGCCACTGGCGATGACATCGGACGCTGCGTTGTCGCTCGATGTCAGCAGGCCGCTGCCAATAGTTGTCAGGCTCTGGAATACTCCGCCCTCGAACTGCCCCGGGTACATGATTGCGTAACCACACAACATATACATGATGCAGGCGATCGAATAGAGGCCTACGTTTTTGGTCAGAATTTCCGCCGTGTTTTTAGCGCGTACGAGGCCGGCCTCGAGCATCGTGAAGCCCGCTGCCATCCACATGACGAGCGCGCCCATGACAAGGAAATAGAAAGTGTCGAGTGCGTAGGAGAGTTCAGTAACCTGCGCTGCTACCTGGGTTGTATCCATGATGTGTCCTCCCTAAACGGCTTCAGCGCCGGTCTCACCGGTACGAATACGAATGGCCTCGACCAGGTCGGTAACGAAGATCTTCCCGTCACCTATCTTCCCTGTGCGTGCCGTGTTGGCGATGGCTTCTACGACCTGCTCGGTCACATCGTCGGTGACTGCCAGTTCGATTTTGGCTTTGGGCAGGAAATCGACGACGTACTCTGCGCCGCGGTAAAGCTCCGTGTGGCCACGCTGGCGGCCGAAGCCTTTTACTTCGGTGACAGTGATTCCCTGAATGCCGATATCGGCGACGGCCTCGCGGACGTCATCGAGTTTGAACGGCTTGATGATTGCCGTGATCATTTTCATGGTGAGCTCCCTACAGGTCGAACGACTTGCCGATGGTGAAAACGATTGACTCCTCGTCGTCACCGACCAGGTCTTCGTTGGCGAAGATCAAGGCGACCCCGAGATCAATGTCGGCAACCGTCGCACCGTAACCGAGCTCGAGATACTCACCTTCGAAGTCCTGCGAAAAACCGGCCAGGGTCCCGTACAGGCCGGACTCGCCGGCCAACGTGAGTGCGTAATAGGTGTAGTCCTGAGTGGGGCCGTCGAAGTTGTCGTACTCGCCAACGGCGATATCGAGCGATAGAGGACCGAATCCGGTGCCAAAGTTAATTTCCTGATAGGTGTCATCAAAGTCACCCGTGTAGAAGTAGCCGGTATAGCCAATGCTGAGATCGATTCCGCCGAGTTCGCTGGCGTAACCAAAGTAGCCATCGACCTCGAGACCGTCGCCGACGTCGGCCGCCCATGTGCCGGCATAGAATCCACCGGCCTCATAATCGAGTCCGCCGCTGGCGGACGAGTTCTTCTGGAAAATGCCACGGTAGTGGTACTCGCTCGCAAAGCCGAGATTGGCCGATAGATCGGCCTGCGCGGTACCGGCCAATAGCAGTAGTGGAAGGGCGATTCTTGCAATTTTCATGTACTTGCTCCGAAGTAAAGTAGTGACGCTAATCTATTCACCTCGTACTAAGCAGAAACCGTGCCAATGTGATTATTTATTGGAATATCAGCATCTTGCCGAAAACGCTGTTTGGCGCCCGCACTCTCGTGGTGCACTGAAAATAGTGCTTGCCCCGTTTTGGCACCCGCATTTATTGCTAAAGCTCTCGGTAATTGCAGCTGGTCATTTGATCGAAGCTCAGGTATCAAATCGTTATGAATGATGACTCTGTAGAAAGTATTGCCAGGAAGCTGGCTGACGCTGTGCCCGAGGGACTGCGTTCGATACGCGAGGATCTCGAGAAAAATTTTCGATCCGTTCTGAGTTCGTCGCTGAGCAAGCTCGACCTGGTGACCCGCGAGGAGTTCGAAGTCCAGGAGGCTGTTTTGGCGAAGACCCGGGATAAACTCGAGGCGCTCGAAGCACGACTGCAAGAACTGGATAAACCGTAGGAGCGCCCAAGCCAGGCTCCAGCATGGCCAGGGAGGGCCTGATGAACCTCGCAATACTGCGTTGCCGCGCCCAGTACGGCACCGAGGCACCCCCTGTCACGATCGAAGTTTTCCTCTCGGGAGGCCTGCCCGCGTTTACGATTGTCGGCTTGGCGGAGACGGCGGTCCGCGAGAGTAAAGATCGTGTGCGCGGCGCGCTGATGAGTTCGGGCTTCGAGTTTCCACAGCAACGCATCACGATCAGCCTTGGCCCCGCAGAAATGCGCAAGACGGGTGGTCGATTTGATCTTGCTATCGCGCTGGGCATTCTCGCTGCTCGCAAGCAGTTTCCTGTCGACGCACTGCAACAGGTGGAGTGCTATGGGGAGCTGGCGCTGAACGGTGATTTGCGGCCCGTGGTCGGATTACTGCCAGCAGTCATCAAGGCGCATGAGGCGGGGCACCGGGTTATTGTGCCGCAGGAAAATGCCGCCGAGGCGGCGCTTGCCGGTGCCCAAGTCATTGGTGCATCGAGCTTGCGCGATGTGGCCGAGCACCTCGCCGGGCGAACGCCGATTACGCAGGAGTCGAGAGCAAAGCTGCCCGGGAATAAGCGGTGTGGCGCCGATCTTGCTGACGTGAAAGGACAGCTGCAGGCCAAGCGTGCGCTGGAGATTGCAGCAGCGGGTAACCACAATCTGTTGTTCGTCGGACCGCCGGGCACTGGCAAGAGCATGCTTGCACGTCGATTGCCCGGCCTGCTCCCCAAACTTTCGATGTCCGAGGCGCTGGAAACAGCGGCCATAAACTCGCTCGCCGGAGTTGCCGTCGATACGTCTGAGTGGAACAAACGGCCATTCCGGTCACCGCATCATACGGCTTCCGCGGCGGCACTCGTTGGTGGTGGGCCGAAGCTTTCGCCGGGTGAGGTGTCTCGGGCTCACAATGGCGTGCTGTTTCTCGACGAACTGCCCGAGTTTAATCGCAATGTTCTCGAGGTACTGCGCGAGCCCATGGAAACGGGTTCCATCACCATTGCTCGTGCTGGCATGCACGCAGATTTCCCGGCCCGATTTCAGCTCATTGCTGCCATGAACCCTTGCCCGTGCGGGTATCTTGGCGATGAGCAGTCGGACTGCCGTTGCAGCGCCGACCGCGTAGTTACTTACCGGAATAAGGTGTCAGGTCCTCTCCTTGATCGCATAGACCTTCACGTTGAGGTTCCGCGACCGTCGACGGAGATTCTGCGAGATAGCGCCCCTGGTGGCGAAACCAGTTCAGTTGTTGCGGAGCGGGTTGCCGAGGCATGGCAATTGCAAATAAGGCGCGCGGGCTGCGCCAACTCGCGACTTGAAGGCGAGCAGCTCGCAAGTGTTTGCGCGATTGACGACACCTGCTGGTCGCTCCTCGAAAGCGCGGCCGAGCGCTTCAACCTGTCGGCGCGGGCGCACCAGCGTCTGCGCCGCGTAGCGAGAACAATCGCAGATCTCGCCGGGCAAAAAACGATAGCGCCCCCACACGTAGCGGAGGCGCTATCTCTAAGGTGTTTAGACAGGCGGCTGTGAAAGGCCCCCGGGGCCCAGTATCGTCTTTATGACGATTCGCCGACCATATAGTCGACGGCGTTGGCCACCTCGTCATCAGACAGGTCCATACGGCCACCCTTTGCAGGCATGTAGCCCGCTGAGCCGGTAAAGCCCTCCACCGCATGCTGCTTGAGCACATCAACGCCTTGTGCAATACGGTCTGTCCATTGCGCGGTATCTCCGACAATCGGGGCGCCACCCACACCGGTAGCGTGACAGGCAAGGCAGGCAGTGTTGTAAACTTGCGGGCCGGTCATCGCTGTGGCTACGGGCTCGGGTTCTGCGGTTGCCTCGACAACTGGCGCGTTAGCCTGTTGCTCCTCGCCGGGCAGATAGACCTGCCCAACCGGGGCGATCCGTTCTACTATCGCAGCCTGGTATTCCGCTGTTTCGCGCGTATACACTTCCTGCGTAGACTCCGACATTTGTGCCGCCAGGATGTAGATACCGATAGCGGCCACAACGAGGACGCCGATAACAAGGGAATACATATCAAAAAATTTTTGGTCCCGACTCAACTTACTGCTCCGGAGCTTGTTTGCGATATTCAACCGAACGCTGGGCCCGGCGGTGGCCGGCGATTATATAACAAGAGTGAGGAGCAAAGTGGGGTATGAAAGCCAATAGATATACTGACTGGTGAAGTGCTGGTCCCATTGAGCAACGACCAGTAATGCAGTAAACACTAAATTATAGACTTCTAATATAATATTCCTTATATTAGGGGCCTTATGAACAATTCCACGCGTAATTTGCCGCCATTCAGTCAAATGCAGGAACATGCGACGGATGCAGCAGGCCTGATGAAGGCGCTGGGCAATGAAAGCCGCTTGATGATTCTCTGCGTTCTCGCAGAGGGCGAACGCTCGGTTAGCGATCTCAACACGATTGTTCCCTTGAGTCAGTCGGCGCTATCCCAGCAATTGGCGCGCCTGCGGCAGCAAGGGCTTGTTGAGACGCGGCGCGAATCACAGACGATTTATTACTCCCTCGCAAAGGGCCCGACAGATAAAATAATTAACCTGCTACACGATATTTACTGCGGATCTACCGACTGTTCAGGTAAGGACTAAAACGATGAATTCTGATTTTGGCTTCGGCAAGGTTGTCGACGTGTCGTTCGATGACGCTATCGAGAAAGTGACGGCGGAACTCGAGAAAGAAGGCTTTGGCGTGTTGTCGGACATCGATGTCGCGGCCAAGATGAAAGCAAAGCTGGACAAGGATATGCCGCGCTACCGAATCCTCGGCGCCTGCAACCCGGCACTCGCTTTCCAGGCCATCTCTGCTGTGGAAGATATCGGCCTGTTGCTGCCGTGCAACGTGCTCGTGCGCGAAGACGCAAGCGACAAGGTTCACGTCGATTTCATGGACCCCGAGAGTGTCTTGTCTCTGGTGAAAGATCCTGGCGTCGCGCCGCTCGCGTCAGACGTGAAAGACCGCCTGCAACGCGTGCTGGCGGCCCTGTAGGATCAAACTACCAGCAATCGTCCGAAGCGCCTGACTTACCTTTGACGCCAGTGTGAGTAATATTCAGGCTGCCGCAATAGGTGTCGCGTGATAACTGGCCGTGGAGCGGGGCAGCCGTCGCAGTCCAGGTGGTAGCCGTGACGTTTGAAAGAGACAATGAATATACGGCGTCCGCATCGCCCGCCACCGTTGTTGCACCGTCGTCGTCCACGATATACGGATCAGCGGGAAAGCCGAGGTCGGTTATGTCCGCGGCAAAACGCTTGTTGTCCATGAAGAACTGCTGCTGACGGTCGGCGACCTGAAGCAGCGAATTCTGTGCGATGGATCGCTTCGCCTTGATCACATAGCGCTCATATGAGGGGTAGGCGAACGCCGAAAGGATGGCGACGATCGTCACCACGATCATCAACTCGATCAGTGACAAGCCACGCTGAGCATTTCTTGATTTCGCTGGATTCTTATTCATCGTTCCTACAAATCCTCATCTTCGGCCAGGTACCAGAAAGTGCGCCAGCGCGTCGTTGCATCGACGTTATCGATTTGCAAGTCGGGCCGCAGGATCTTGTTGGGCGGTACGGAGACAACCTCCGAAGGAATGCCCAGAGACTGCAGTTCGACACTGCGATCACTCTTGCTCGTCGGCTGGTCCGGATTATCCGGATCGTCATCACTAGTGTCGTAGTTGATTACCGACGTCGCATCCTGCAGGGAGACTGCATACAGGCGGCCAGAACCTTCACTCGGTGAGCACGATGTTGCGCCACCATCGTTTTGCGGAAGGTAAGACGTAAAGAATACCTTGCCTACAATCGTAAGCGGCGTCGCCAAAACCTTCTCGCCGGGTTCCTCAAGCCTAAGGCGCCAGCCCTTGCTCAAGTCAACTGCACAGGGAGTGTCCGATTGCAGGCAATTG
>CALDZH010000051.1 GCA_937944275.1 uncultured Woeseiaceae bacterium | reverse complement strand
TGTTTGCTCCAGAGTCATAAGTAGTCGTTGAGTGACTGACGTCGTCAACGCAGAAACTGAAAGTGACGCCGCCTTTTGCTGTGGCCGTGGTTGTTAGTGTCACGCTGCCATTGCCATCGGTTGTTGCGCTAGGTGATTCTGCAAAAGTGCCAGTAAACGATCCGCTTACGCTGGCCCCGCTTACGGGGCTTCCAAAGTCATCAACGACAATCACGGTTGCTTGCCCATGCTTCCTGCCTCGGTCCGCGCTCACGGTGCTCAATGATATTGACTGTACATGGTGCGACGTCGGTTCGGCATTGGAGCTGAGCGAACTGCCCACGTTGATTCGCCCATGAACCGACCAGGCCTGCAGGTTCTGCCCCATGGTGCCAGTGGCATCCGCACCGTTTTCGATCAGGCCACGAATCTGCGCATTCGATGCCCCTGGGTTCTGAGCCAATAACAGCGCCGCGAGGCCAGAGACGTGCGGCGTTGACATCGACGTACCGGACTTGTAGGCGTAGCAATCGCTGGGCTCGCTCAACGCCTGACCGCAAGCATCACCCGGCACGGTCGAAAGAATTGTGGTCCCGGGTGCCAGCACTGACACCCACGGGCCGAACGTCGAAAACGAAGAAAGGTTATCGTGATAGTCGGTCGATCCGACCCCGATGACGTTAGCGAATGCAGCGGGAAACATCATCTCCTTGCTGTAATTGTTACCGGCGCCAGCCACCAGGATCATTCCATTGTTCCAGGCATAGTCAACGGCCACCTCGACCGATGACGAAACGTCCGGGCCGGCAAAACTCATGCTGATGACCTTGTATTTGCCAGAGTCCGTAGCGTGCATGATGGCCTCGATCACATCGTCATCATCACACTGACCGATGATAATACCCAGTATGTAGAGACTGTAATCCTCCCAGCAGGTCTTCAGGGAGCCCACCTTGGTGTCCCAGCCCACGCCGGCGATACCGACGCCATTGTCTGGCATGGCCGCTGCGATTCCCGCTACATGTGTCCCGTGACCAAGCACGTCCTGCAGTGTCGAGCCCTTATCTGCGACGAGGTTGACCTCTTCAATGCACTTATTCACAGGATCAGGATTCGGAGGAACCGGAGTCGTGAAATCCAGATGGGTACAAGCGATCCCGGAGTCGAGTATGGCGATACCGATATCACTGCTACCATGTGTCATGTTCCAACCAGCCGGAGCGTTGATGTCTGCCCCAGCCGTTCCCTGGTAGCTCGGATAAATCAGTGACCCAAAAAGGGGGTCGGCGGTTGCACCAAATGCCTGCCCGGTGTTCTGTAGCGCATATTGCTCCTTGAAGTTATTCGCCACGCCAAGCCCTGGTTCCGCACCCTCGGTCGTCGTGGGTAAGAACACGGAGCGCGTGTAATTGAGATCAGCGAATTCGACATTCGGGTTGCGCAAATAGCGTTGGACGGCATTGGTAACAGAGCCCTTGGGTACGCGTATGACTTTTACTCCGATTGCATCGAACGAACGTATCACGGTGCCCTGTACATCACGGTTTGCCTGCGCTACCTGGTCGGCCGCGGCGCCCGGAACGAAGCGCACCAACACAGTGTCGTCAGCAAATTTCGACTGACCATGTTGGGACGGCGGTTGAGGCAAAGCTGCCTGGCTGGCGAAAGAAAAAACCAGCATTAAGAGTAACAGTCGGGTAGTTATTCTCCGGACGAGTACTTGCATCGCAATCTCCCTTTGCGGCCGACAATCGTCGGCCTATTTTTATTGAACACGGAAAGGTCCTGCTTTCCGATGTCTTATTCAATCAACTTAGACTTGCAACCTGCTTGCCGCAATCGGCAAAAAAACTTATGTCAAAGGCGGCATCCGGCAGTCTTGAGTTACTCCTGTTTTTGGCGCTAATGCTGCGTTAGACCTGGTCTTCGCGAATACAGGCGCCTGACAGAAGACCGTTCCGGTACGTGTGAAATTATTATGTAATTGCAGACTGCGCCAAGGAACATAGCTTCGGGAGTGAGCAGGCAGACCGCCGCTAGTTAACGTAGAAAACATGGTCACCAATCATGGCAACCTTTGTCATATAGTCCCTCCAGTAAGGCTGGCTGTAAACTGCGTGATAGTGCATTACGCCCTGCAGTTCCGCGTGTCCGGAGCCGTCCATGGCAGCAGAAGCAATCAGTATGGCTCTGTCCCACGCTTTCTTCTCTTTTGGCGTATCCGACTTACCATCCCAATACCATGAGAACTGTTTGTGGTCGTAGACGACTTCGCAGACGTCATTCGGATAGCGCCGATCGTAGAAGCGGTTCATTGTCACCTGCGCCACGGCAAGCTGGCCTGCAGTATTTTGATTTCGCGCCTCCCAGTAAATATTGAGCGCCAGACACATCGTCGGGCCGTCCAGTTCTACTGTATGCAGCGACCCGGAGGTAGCGTCATCACTTCTGACAGGTATAGACGATCCGAAGGTTGCAACCTTAGCCGACTTGGAGAGAGCATCGTCATGATGCTCCGCCGGTGGAAGTACACCCGATGACAATGCGGAACCGACTCCCGCAAGCGTTATAAGGGGAAGTATCGTCAACAGCTTTTTCCAACGACCGGCTTTCGTTTTTATGTTCTTGGGCACCTGGTCCATGAGCCCCTCCTGTATCCCTTCGCTCCACCTAATCCAAGTTATATTCCATGCACCCAACCAATGATCAAAGCGTGGCACAACTGGTTATTGCGAGAAGGTGGACTCCGACATAATGAGGACGGAGCTTCAAAAACGGTGATGCGAAACACTGGGAAAAGTGTGAACCAGTTCACACTTTTTTTCCGTAAACGGACGTTGAAAATCGCGCTGAGCGCCGTGTCTCAAGGCCTGCAGCCAGCCGCGGGAGACGCCATACGAGAAAGGGCCCTCCTGAAAAATCAGGAAGGCCCTCATGACAGAATTTCGTAGAGTTGAGTCTCGTTTACTTGAAAGTGATTTCCCGTATCAGGTACTCGCCGGTAATTGTGCGAATATCCGGGTACGTCATAGCAACCTTATCGGATCGCTTCTGGTTCTCTTCGCCCCACTTTTTCATGAAGGCTTCATATTCGGCCTGGTCCGGTTGCATGTCTGCAGCGTCCTTCATTCTTACAACCAAAATAACGTTGAAGTCACCACTATTCGCCAGTTGACTTACATAAATGGAGTAACTCTCGATCTGACCTAGCTCGATCGCCACGTCATTTGCCGGCGCCCATGTTGCCTTCAGCCCTTCCAGGTATTTGTCGATCATGTTGGAATCGACTTTGACCGTTGTGACATTCGAAAGAACCGAGCCGATGTCATAGTCCTTCCATGCTTCGAGGTCGGCATTTGCGATGCTTGCGAATCCGGTCAAAACAAATCCAGCGAATAAATGACGTATTTTCATTTTCTATTCCCCTAAGTTATTAGTCTGTTGGTTTCCCCAAAATCCCTTATAGCAACTCGATGCAGCTATGGATTGATTGCGGGGATACAAGCCGTCCTGTCACATCTAACGGTACGACAGTACGTATTTATACGTATATTTGGTAGGAGAGTATAGATTTAGATACCCACACCCAAATTCGAAGCTGCGGTTCGAGCTACTGAGGGAGATAATCGTGAGAGGCTTGGATAGGCTTGCGACAAGCCGAGTGTGGCGATGACTCGCCTGCGACTCTTAAAGATCCCCAGCCGGCGTTGTAAAGGGCAGCGAGTACTCGGCCAGTCCGACCAATACGATATCGTTCGTGGAGTTGGATGCGTCAGCGTACGGCGTGAGGTGGACGGAAACGCTAATACCGTCATCGAAATCCCACCACACGCTCTTATCATGCTCGTCGCGCACTTCCTCGACGCCCTCGCCCCATTTTTCCATCATGGCGGTCAGGACCTGCGAATAGTCCTCGCCTGCAAACTGGAACGTCAGTCTGAGCACGCGTCGAAACGCTCCGAACACCACCGTTGCCTCCGCCGGGATTGCGGCGATGGATGTTGAGCCGGTGCATACCTCGCGAGCACTCGGGATAACTTGCTGCAGCTCCTCCAGATAGCCTTGATATGCGTCCCTATCCAGTTGCATGGGGTTGCAATCCAGTGTGCCGAAGACACGGCTCTCATGCACAAAATTGAGATATGTGCCCAGTTCGATACCCTTGAAGTCTACGGCCCACGCACCACCAGACAGGAACAGGGTTACCAGCAGCAGCCGAGAACAGCGCTTTGAAAAAGTGTTTTTTTTGATTGCCAAGCCGATCATTCTTGGTAGCCAGGTTGTCTCATCCTGCGTCCCTGTCCGCATGCGCAAGTCCTTCCTCGGAGACTGTCCGATCCTCCAGCTCCATCAGATTTCGTTGTGCAGCTTCAAAATAGCGCGGGGAAAGTCCGATCGCCTTGTGGAAGTATCGCTCAGCGACCGCGAAGTCGGCCTGCCGCATGGCGATATAGCCGACATCGTTATAAGCCACCTCTAGATCGACATTTCTCGCCATCAATTGTACGGCCTCCGGATACCGCTTCTGCCGGGCACGAACCAGGCCCAGGTTCAGCCAGGCCCGCTCGGCTCCGTGCGCCGCGGCCTCGAGAAAGTCTTTACTTGCCGCTTCATACTGGCCATCCAGATACAGCGAATATCCACGGTTATTGAGCACAGATGCGTCGCCTGGATTTGCCGCAAGTGCGGCATCATATGCCCTGATGGCTTTCGCGTGCTCGCCCGCCATATCGGCAATAATTCCGATACCATTCTGGGCGCGCCATAACAGCGGATCCTGACTGATCGCTCGCTCCAGCAGTTCCCGCGCCTCATCATGTCTCTTCGTATGCAGATAGATCAGGCCCAGTGACTGCAGTGCGCCGACATGGCCCGGGTCGAGTTGCAAGACGCGCGTGAATGCCATGGTTGCCAATCGGTCATTGCCCCGTGACTCGTGAATCTGGCCGATCCGTGTCAGCGCATGCACATTGTCCTTGTCCAGATCGTAGGCCCGGACATACATGTACAAGGACAAATCCATATCGCCCTCTTGCAGGGCACGATCGGCGCGCGCGATTGCATCCTCCGCAGACTCTACCGGGAATTCTGTCGCGAAAACTACGTCCGGCTCACCCTTATACAGGCTGGCGGAAGGATCAACATCATCAGCCGATGACGGTGCGGTGCCGGCCCCACCCATGGAAGCGCAACCCGATAAGAGCATGACAGAAAACGTAATGCAGACCCGTATGATCCGGCGATGCATGCTACAGCCTCTCGAAAACATAGATTATTCGCAGGACGGCAGGGCCGACGGCCACGATGAAGAATGCCGGAAACATACAGCAAACGAGTGGAAAAATTAGTTTGGTTCCAATCTTGGCCGCCTGTTCTTCGGCTTTTTGCATGCGCCTGTCCCTGAATTCTTCGGAATAAACACGCAGCGCCTCGCCAATGCTGGTACCGAATCGCATCGTCTGGACAAGCAGCCCTGTCAATCCCCGGATGTCGTCCAAGCCACTGCGGTCGGCGAGGTTCTTGAGTGCCACCGGTCGTTCGACGCCGGCGCGCATTTCCACGTTGACGAGGCGCAGTTCCTCGGCAAGCTCAGCGTGGCTGACCTCCAGATCCCGGGCAACGCGATCAATTGCCGCTCCAAGACCTAGTCCCGCCTCCACACAGACGACAAGCAGGTCCAGCGCATCGGGAAAACCGTTGCGTAACTTCTTGAGGCGATTGTTCTTAATTTTGTCAAGAACGTAGTTGGGTAGAATCACGCCAACAAAGGCCGCAGATAACAAGGCGATTGCCAACTTTCCCATTGTCCATTGCGGCAACCAGCTAGACGCTATAAACACGAGCAATGGCAGTCCAAGCGCAAGCAGGGCCTTCAGGCCGTAAAAATAGGGTAATGCCTTCTCTGATCGAAATCCCGCATGAATGAGGTTCGCGGCAGTGCGCGCACGCTCCTCGCCGTCCTGCGGCAGGATATAGCGTGCGACCGGGTCGATCATTCCAGTCAGGTCCCGCTGGGACTTGCGTTGAGCCGTCGCCAGCGGTGCTTCTTGCTGAGCCGCCGCAGACAGCCGGCGCTTCAAAGGATTCTGTGCACTGACATAGATACCTGAAAGAACAGCGCCCAGGCAAAATACTGTGAAGCCCGTCAGCAACACGAACAGCGTCCCGGAACTCATACCGATAGCCGCGCCTAATTGAGATAAGGTTTCCATCGCATATACCTCAGACTTCAATCCGAATGATCTTCTTGATCCAGAAAATACCGACAATTGAGGAGATGGCGCCGTAGATGACCATTTTCTGGCCAGCCTCTTCCTCCAGCAACATCGGCAGATAGTCCGGGGTAGTCGTCCAGATCACCGCGAATAACACCAGCGGTACGAGCGCGAGAATCCATGCTGACATGCGTCCCTCGGCCGACAACGTCTTTACTTTGCGCTGCAGCTTGAACCTGCCGCGAATGACGGCAGAGATTTGTTCGAGAATTTCGGCAAGATTACCGCCCGTTTCACGCTGTACGAGAACCGAGGTAACCAGTGCCATGACAGTCACGCTGGGAACACGCTGCAGCAATCCCAGCATGGCCCGCCGTGTGTCGTTTCCATAATTTATATCAGCGAACGTCGTGCCGAATTCCCCCGCAACGGGGTCATCCATCTCGTCGGCAACGAGTTTGATAGCACCAGAGAACGGATGGCCTGCTCGTAACGCGCGTTTGACCATATCGATCGCATCCGGCAGTTGTTCTTCGAAACGCTGTATCCGGTTGGTTCGATCGCGGAAGATCTTTAGGAATGGCAACGCGCCACCCATCGCGAGGCCCATGAAAGCCATTGGTAAGGATCGTGTCATTATCCACGCGAAAATAAGCCCGCCAAGGCTCAGAGCTATGGCGAGCAGAGAGACCCTGTATGCAAGAAACTTATGCCCGCCCTGAGCAATGACGCGGGCCAGGTACTGCATGGCAGGCAAGTCCTCTAACTGGCGTTCGATTGGCGAGAGGTCTCGCAAATATTTTTGCCGCAGCAGCGAGGAGAATGACTCTTCCCCTGATTCGGCTTCAACCTCGTCAAGACGGGACTGCAGCCTCTTGCGCATCTGTCGACTTTCGCTGAACACGGGGACGATCAGTCCCTGCGACAACAGAGCGACAGCCACGAAGATCATCGCCAAGAAAATCATTAAGCCATCTGACATAGTCGGTACTCCCGTTCGCTCAGTTCGTAACTTCGGGGTGGAAAACTTCAATCGGCAGATCGATACCGCGTGAAGCAAGCGTCTTGTGGAAACCCGGAACGATTCCGGTTGCCTTCAGGCCGCCTATTATGATGCCGTCCTCATCGACACCCTCGCGTTCGAACTGGAAGAGTTCCGACATGGTGATGATCTCGCCTTCCATGCCATTGATCTCTGCCATGCTAACCAGCCGACGACGACCGTCCTCATGGCGACTTAGCTGGATGACAACGTCGATAGCTGAAGCGATCTGTTCGCGCAAGACCTTGGATGGAAAATTGATGCCGGTCATAGACACCATGTTCTCGACCCGCGTCAATGAGTCACGAGGAGTATTGGCATGGATGGTCGTCAGGGAGCCATCATGGCCGGTGTTCATTGCCTGAAGCATATCCAGCGCTTCCGGTCCACGAACCTCGCCGACAACGATGCGATCCGGACGCATACGCAAACAGTTACGCACGAGGTCGCGCTGAGTCACCTCACCA
>CALDZH010000050.1 GCA_937944275.1 uncultured Woeseiaceae bacterium | reverse complement strand
TACCGGCGACCCGACGCCGGGTGGCAAGGGCAGCTTGAGCATCGCGCGCGGTATCGAAGTCGGGCATATCTTCCAACTCGGCACGAAATACTCCGAGGCGATGAAGGCAACGGTTCAGGCCCCGGATGCGACGAACCGGGTCATGGAGATGGGCTGCTACGGTATCGGCATCACACGAATCGTCGGCGCAGCCATCGAGCAGAACCATGACGAGAACGGCATTATCTGGCCCGGACCTCTGGCACCGTTCGATGTCGTACTCGTGCCGATCAATATGCACCGGTCTGATGACGTACGTGAAGCCGCTGGAGCCCTGTACGCCGAACTGGCGGAGTCCGGACTCGAGGTCCTTCTCGATGACCGGGACGCTCGACCTGGCGTGAAATTTGCGGATGCCGAGCTGATCGGAATTCCACATCGCGTCGTCATCGGCGACCGCGGCCTGGCCAAGGGTGAGCTTGAGTATCGCCATCGCCGTGACTCGGAATCACGCGAAATGAAACGTGAAGAGGTTATCAAACTACTGCAAGACTCCTCTATAAGCTAATGATTTTTATCAGCTATATCTGATGGCATAATGGAGTAATGACACTGGGACGCACAATAATCGCTGCGGGGCTGCTGTTGGTGGCCGGGCTTGTGTGTGCGGCCGAACCCCGGCCGGATCCCGAGCTACGCGAAGTGCTGCGCACCGCCGCGAGCGAAAGTCCGAGTTTCACCGACCGTTTCGATGCCGAGGTCTGGCTGACTGACATGTCTCGCCGTCTCGAACGACAGGTAAAGGATCCGGAAGAACGCATCGAGATGCTCCGGCTCGTGCATATGGAAGCCAAACGAGTCGATCTGCCGCCCGAACTGATTCTCGCGGTCATTGAGGTCGAGAGTAACTTCGATCGATACGCGATTTCGGTCGCCGGCGCGCTCGGGCTCATGCAGATCATGCCATTCTGGATCGAGGAGATCGGCCGTCCCGATGACAACCTCCTCCACACCAACACTAATCTGCGTTACGGCTGCACGATCCTGCGCTTCTATTACGACAAGGAAAAAGGCGATCTGCAACGCGCGCTGGGGCGCTACAACGGCAGCCTGGGCAAACGAAAATACCCGAACAAGGTGATCGATAAGCTCAGCAAGAAGTGGTTTCAGGCTTAGATCATTTGCAAGGTCCCGCCCGCAGGCTACCTTAGCCGATGCGAAACCCGTGGGGCTCGTCAGCGTCAGCGTCACGCACGTCGACGCGGGTCACCGACGCCATCGGTGGTCCTGACTGTAACCAGTCTGCAAGTTCATCCAGTGCATTGCCGGCGCCACAAGCCAGCACTTCGACAGTGCCGTCGGGCCGGTTGATCGCGTAGCCGGCTATGCCGAGTCGCTCGGCTTCGCGCCGTGTGCTGTCGCGAAACCATACTCCCTGCACACGGCCATACACCGTGAACAGTCGCGCTTCGGCAGTCATCGCGGGGTTCAGTCCTGGTCGGGGGTTAGCTCGCTGGCTTTCAGCGCATCCAGCGCTTTCATTTTCGCCTGTTTGGCATCGCGACGAGCCTCCGAATACGCGTGCTCGTTAAGGGCCGCTTCCGCGCTCTCGAGGTAATCCTCGGCAGCCTTCAGGTGAAATGCTGCCCGCTCGGCAGCGCCGGCTTCTCGCGCAACGGCAATCGCCTGGCGGGCATCGCTCATTTCCTGCACCGGCGGTGCCGTTTCACAGGCCGTCGTCGACAGCAGTACGGTCAGCAGTAAACCTTTGATAAATGATTGTATTCCGGAGAGTTGCACGTTTGTTTTTATTATTGACGTAAATACTGCGGGCTGAACAAACTAGCAACCGCAATGGCACCCGTCAAGCACATCAAAGAACGCTGACTGACCCGGCGCGGCCTGCTAGAGTGCGCGTTTTCGCCAAAACAGGTCCCATCTGCAAGAGGCCCTCATGTCAATCAAGATTTATCACAATCCGCGTTGCTCCAAGTCGCGGAAAACACTCGAAATTATTCGGGAAGCTGGCACTGAACCAACTATTGTCCTCTACCTGCAGGACACACCATCGGCTGTCGAGATTCTCAATATCACTAAAAAACTCGGCAGACCAGTCGCGGAGCTGTTGCGTCGCGGAGAGCGCGAATTCAAGGACGCTAATGACTTGCCGGATCTCGCAGACGATACAGCACTGGCCGCGTGGGTCGAGAAGCATCCGATCGTGCTGGAACGCCCCATTATCGTGGATACCGACAGTGGTCGAGCCGTTGTTGGCCGTCCTCCCGAAAACGTAAAAGAGTTGCTGTCCTGATGGCGGACATCCTGGTTCTCTATTACTCGCAAAGCGGAGCTACCGAGGCACTCGCACGCGAAATCTGCAAAGGCGTGGACGCTGTCGGTGGCATGTCTGCGCGTCTGCGAACGGTACCGGCAGTGTCGAGCGTCGCAGAAGCAACCGACAACTCAGTCCCCGATACAGGCCCGCCCTACGCGACCAACGCCGATCTCGAGGAATGCGCGGGACTCATTCTTGGCAGTCCGAGCAATTTCGGCAACATGGCCGCACCGCTGAAGCACTTCTTCGATGGGACGATTGGCGACTGGCTGCGCGGAGTACTCGTTGGCAAGCCTGCCGGCGTTTTTGCATCAACAGGTTCACTGCATGGCGGCCAGGAAACAACGCTGCTCACTATGGCGGTACCGCTGCTTCATCACGGCATGATCATCGTCGGGGTGCCCTACACTGAGGCAGCGCTTTCAACGACAACGACGGGTGGCACGCCTTACGGCCCAACGCACGTCACCTGGAATCGCTCGGCCGACGCTTTGTCAGATGAGGAGAAACAGCTTGCCCAGGCGCTCGGCAAGCGCGTTGCCGACATAGCGAAGCGACTGGCTGACTAGTTTTAATCTCCAAGCAGGTTGGTCACATCGTGTGTGAACCGGCCGACACTCCGCACACAGAGCGCAGCGGACAACACACCCTCACACGCCTGCGGCTATAGATTCGGGTATGTTGTCCACTGCGCTCTTTCAAACGCATCAAAGGTTCGTGAGCCGACTCCATACCGTGATCAAGACGGGGTGGGGCAGGTAGCCGAATCTATAGCCGAGCTGGCAGTTCGACAAAACACGTGGCGAGGATGGAACTCGCGAGGCGTGTTCGGCTGCCTGTCCCGCACCGGCTTCATTCGAGCCTGTTAATGATCGTTAGCGGGGAATTCCCTGTGACCAACCTGCTTGGAGATCACAACTAGTCGACGACTTTTCCCAATACATCCCGAACAAACGGAATAGTCAGGCGGCGCTGCGCACGCAGCGCTTCCAGGTCCAGTTTGTCCAGCAAGCCATACAAACTGGCCATATCCCGCCGGCTACGCTTCAGCAGGTACGCGGCCGTTTCATCGGGAAGTTCCAACCCACGGTGACGTGCACGCAGCTGCAACGCGGCAACCCTTTGCTGGTCATCAAGCGGCCGCAGGTGGAAGACAGCCAGTCTTGACATGCGGCTGGCCAAATC
>CALDZH010000049.1 GCA_937944275.1 uncultured Woeseiaceae bacterium | reverse complement strand
CAACAGGAATAGAGCACGCCTCGCCAGCAAGGATTATTCCTTTGCTTCCGTTGACTTGGCCTTCTTCACGGCGCGTGGGTTCGGGCCACAATTAGCCACAAGGCCAGCGGCCTGTGCCTGATTGTACAGCGGTAGTGTTTTTTGCCATTCGTTGATCAGGTTCTCGATACGCGTATCGTTTGCCGGGTGAGTCGACATGAATTCAGCCGGCTCGCGCTCCGACGACTGCCCCATGCGCTGCCATAGTGGCACCGATTCCCGTGGATCGAAGCCGGCGCGTGCCATGTACTCAAGACCGATGACGTCGGCTTCCGATTCCTGGCCGCGCTTGTACGGCAAGCTAATCCCAAATGTTGCACCGTAAACCAGCGCCTGTTGCGCGGTGTACGTTGCACCCGAGTAACCGCCGCCAAGGAGGATCGCGGCGGCGTTGATGCCGACTCGCGTCAAATCGTCGCGGCCTGCGCGGCTAACAGAGTGACCAGCCGTGACGTGCGCGATTTCGTGACCAATGACGGTCGCCAACTGGTGCTGGTTCTCGGTAACTTTGAGGATACCGCTGAAGACGCCAATCTTGCCGCCGGGCATTGCAAAAGCGTTGACCGACTCTTGCTCAAAGACCGCGAGTTCCCACTCGATGTCGTTGTAGGGCGGTTCGAGTTGCTCGACCACGGCCTGCGAGACACAGGCCACAAAATCGATTGTCGCCCGGTCGGTGACGAGAGGCATGCTCGCGCGCATCTTGTTGAACGCCCGTGCAGCTTCTGCCTCCATTTCGATCCGGCTCTGCTGCGTCGGACCCGACGCGCAAGCCGCAAGCAGCAACGCCATGCAAGCAAATGAAAACAATAATCCGGATCGAAGCGTGCTCATGAGATCTCCTTGATGCCAAGCAGGATTATAGCCTTTGGGCAGATCACAAACCTGCTCAAACTTTGACCATCTCGCCCGAAGGCAGTTCCACCTCTAGCGCGGCAGCCGGGACTCGAACTTACGGCGCCAGCCAGCCGCATCGGCTTTTTCGATCGCACTCTCGACATTGGCCATCAGCCGCTTCTGCAGCGGCATTTTGACCTTGTAGGAAACAAGATAGAGATCGTGGCTGCTCACTCTCTCCCCGAGCAACTCATCGCTGGTCTTCAGTTCGTCAGCCAGGCCCAGTTCAAGCGCCCGGGTCCCGTACCAGTGCTCACCGGTCGCGATCTTATCGAGGTCGAGGTCGGGGCGATATTTGGCGACAGCATCCTTAAATAATACGTGGACGTCTTCCAGCTCCTCTTTGAGCTTGGCCCGATCTTCATCCGTATTCTTGCCAAACATCGTGACGCTGCGCTTGTACTTGCCGGCTGTAATCTGTTCGAAATCAACACCGTGGCTGTCCAGCATTCGGTTGAAGTTAGGAATCTGGGCAAGAACGCCAATCGACCCGAGGATGGCGAATGGTGCCGCATAGATTTTCGACGCGACACAGGCCATCAGGTAACCACCGCTTGCTGCTACTTTGTCGACGCAAACTACCAATGGGATTTCACGATCCCGAATACGGGCCAACTGCGATGCGGCAAGGCCGTGCTCGTGCACGATGCCGCCATGGTTTTCGAGCCGAATAATTACTTCGTCATCACTCGTCGCAACATCCAGTATCGCGCTCACTTCTTCGCGCAGCGAAGAAACCGCGCTGGCTTTCAGATCGCCTTTGAAGTCAACAACAAAACAGCGTGGCTTTTTCGACGGTGTCTTGCTCTCCGCCTTTTCCTCTTTTTTGCGCTCCTTGGCTGCCTTCTTTTGCTCGTCTTTCGTTGACACGGCCTTTAGCAGTGCGTCGGAGAGCGTTTTGTAGCGACTGTTGAGGTCTTCCACCTCGAGACCCTCGTGACTCGCCTTGCGTCCTGCAGACGCGGCGACGATGATGACGACGACGATTCCGACGATGATCGTTATGACTTTCAGGAGAAAGAGTCCGTACTCGGCGAGAAACTCGGCCATGATTACCCCACTGTTAAGCAGCAATCGCTAGACAGCGATGCCGACATTATTTTTTTGTAAGACCTGCTCGGCACGGTAGCTCGAGCGAACCATTGGTCCAGCGACAACTTCGACAAAGCCTTTGTCGAGACCTTCGCGGCGAAATGCGTCGAATTCCTCTGGCGACACGTAACGCTCGACCGGCAAATGATTTGGTGTCGGGCGTAAATACTGGCCGAGCGTCAGAATGTCAACATGCGCGTCGCGCAAATCATCCATCGTCTTGAGAATTTCATTATCGCGTTCGCCCAGGCCGAGCATCAGGCTCGTTTTTGTGAGCACCTCCGGGCGGTGCGTCTTCGCGTGTCTGAGCACTGCAATCGTCTGCTCGTAACTCGCACGCGGGTCTCGTACCGGGTGTGTCAACCGCTGCACTGTTTCGACATTTTGTGCAAATACTTCAAGGCCGGAATCAACGACAAGCTCGACGTGCTCCATGACCCCGTTGAAATCAGGGGTCAATGCCTCAACGGCCGTGCTCGGGTTCAGCGCTTTAATTTCACGTACGCACTCGGCGTAATGCGAAGCACCTCCATCGGCGAGGTCGTCACGATCAACCGAGGTAATAACGACGTACTCGAGGCCCATGAGATTGACTGCCTTCGCCGAATTCTTCGGTTCGTCGGAATCCAGCCAGCCCTTCGGGTTGCCGGTATCAACTGCGCAGAAGCGACAGGCGCGCGTGCACACCGATCCAAGCACCATGATCGTTGCTGTGCCCGCATTCCAGCATTCGCCGATGTTCGGACACATCGACTCCTCGCAAACGGTGCTCAGCCGATGTTCATGAACGATCTGGCGTGTGCCCGCATACCCTTTGCCCGAGGGCATCTGTGCACGCAGCCATTTTGGCTTGTCGCCGCGCACGAGTGGCGTAACTTCGCGCCCCTCTTTCTGGCCGTCCTTGATTGCCGAAAATCCGGCTTCCGTCTTGTACTTGCTACCGCTCTTGATCATGCAACTGATGGCTATTGATATTTAAAGGGCAGGCATTGTCGCATAAACCGCAGACAAAAAAATCCCGGCCGAAGCCGGGAAAGTCAGGGGGAAAACATGGCGACGCCAGAAGTTGTTTAGTGCAATCTCGACCAACTCAGCAACCTCACCGCGCTTTTGCGCAGGTCGAAGTTACGAGCCAGTATTGCCTCGATGTCGCTTCGGTTGTCAGTCTGTTCCATCGGGTGGTTCAACTCGACAACACCGCAAAACTCATTACCGTCGCGATAGTCAGCGTCGGTCAGGATGAACTGCGTGTAGTACTTAACGGACATGGATTTAGACTACGCCTGCGTGCCTCACCGGACTGTGAGCCAGAGCACAAAAAACCGGGAAAATGGCCGAATGCAACAAAAGTTCGACACATGTCACTAAATTCCACCGAACTTGGGCGTTTTTGGCCTAAAATCGGGGTGTTGAAGGGACGCGGCGCACAGAAACAGGGCAGTACCATATGTAATATTCAGGTCTTGTCTGCCTTCGCTTGGGCAGATTACCGACCAGAATAACCTGAGGAACACGTACATGGTTGCGAAAACCAGAATTATTAAATTCGTCCTTGTTGCCGCGGCGCTGCTTGCTGCCGGCCAGGGATATGCACAGAACGAGCTTCGCAATACCTTTTTCAAGGAAGCCGATGCCGCCAAGGCAGCCGCAGAGGCCGCGGAAGCCAAGTTGCTCGCGCCCCGCAGCTATGAACGCGGCCTCAAGGAATACACCGATGCGGAAACTGCGCTTGAGCGCGGTCGCAACATCGAAACGGTTCGATCGAATGCTGCGGATGCAGCAGAGTATTTCAAGACGGCCGCCGAAAAGGCCCAAATCGCAAAAACCAGTCTCGCACTCGCTTTGAAGAGCCGCCAGGACGCGGCGAATGCGCGCGCGCCGCAACTGTCCGCCGAAATATGGGCGCAGGCTCAACGCAAATTTGCAGAAGCCATTCGCCTGCTCGAGCGCGGTGATCTCAAAGGCTCGGAACGCCGCAAGATAGAGGCGACAACGCTGTATCGCGATGCAGAACTCGTCGCAATCAAGGAACAATACCTTTCAGAAACACGCCGCCTCCTTCAGGACGCTGATCGCGCCCGCGTCGGCCGCTACGCGCCTGTCACGCTGGGCCGAGCCAAGCAGTTACTGGCCGACGCGGAACGTGAGCTAAATGAAAATCGCTACGACACTGATCTGCCCCGCAGCCTCGCGGTACAGGCGAACTACGAGGCCAAGCACGCTATCTATCTTTCGGAAATCGTGCGCAAGGTCAGAGACAAGGACCTGACTGCCGAACAGATCGTGTTGCAGTGGGAAGACTCTTTGCGCCAGATTTCGGGCGTCGCCGATGTCGTACCGGACATGCAGAGCGGACCCGACAATCTCACAGCTGAGCTGGTTGCCTACTTCGAGAATCAGCGCAACGAATTACAGGCATTGCAGGAGGAGAGCGCCGAAAACGCTATTCGCATTGCCGACATGGAAGAGGAAATGCGTTCGCTCGATGCGCGCCTTGGCGGCGCAACGGAAGAAAGGGCAGCACTCATCCAGCGCCTTGAGGCCCAGGCACGCGTCAAGCAGCAATTTGAACAAGTTGAGAAAATGTTCACTTCGGAAGAGGCTCGCGTTTTCCGCCAGGGGAATAACGTCATCTTGCGACTTGTTGGGCTCAACTTTGATAGCGGTGCATCACAGATCAAACCCGAGAACTTCGATCTCCTCGCCAAGGTGGAAAAAGCAGTCGATGTGTTCCCGCGCAGCGAGTTGATCATCGAAGGACATACGGACTCATTTGGCGGAGATGATCTGAACCAGAAACTCTCGCAGGAACGTGCAGAGTCCGTTCAGCAGTACATGATCAACGCGATGCGGATTCCAACCTATCGCCTGATCGCGACGGGATATGGTGAAACTCGCCCGGTCGCCAGCAACGAGACCGACGCGGGCCGCGCCCGCAACCGGCGTATCGACATTGTTATTAAGCCGAACTTAGACGCCACCTAAGCGCGTAACGAATCATCATGGCCGCGCCACCATTTGACAATGGTGTGCGCGGTCTCCTCGTTAACGAGGTAGCCATACTCGGCGTGCACATTGAGCTCACCATTCAGTCGGAAGTAGGTGCGTACAAACCGGTCCTCCAGGCTCTCCAGCAACCCCAGCTCGAGCATTTCTTCGAAATCGTCTGCGAGAATCGGGTCCAGCGCCGTCATATCCCCTTCTGCAGCCAGGTTTTGCCATTGGCGGATATTGTGCGGGTAACGCTCGTAGCCTGATTTCGCGGCACCCTTGATACGCTTCTGCATGTAGCGCTGGCCAAGCGGGCTCCCCATGGTCAGAAACATGTCGACAAGCACTCTATCGCGCCCACGGTGGCTCAGTTCCCACAAACTGTCGTAGGCGATCACTGAACCCATACTGTGCGCGATGAGCAAAACCGGGTGCCGTCCTTTTGTTGCTGCACGCAATGCCACCTGCAGCATACGCCGTGTATGCGAAGCAATGCCGTTTACATCGCCGAGGTAACGGTGGAGGTCTCTGAGGTGGACTTCCATGCGCTCGCTCGCAATATGTGGAATGAAGATGGGCAGCATGTCACCCAGCGTGTATACCGCGCGCAACAGCTTGCGTTGCCAGGAAGTGGCTTCAGCAATATCGGCGTCGCTGGCCCCGGCCTGCTCTATGACGGCGTCGATCGCCGCGGCATCAATGGATATACTCCGGTGCTCACGATAGAAATCGTACGTCCACGCAATAATGTCGAACGCCCCGGTCGTCGACTCGATCGCATGCGCCACGGCTTCATCCACTCGCCGGACCCCGGTGAGCAAGCAACGCAACAAGGCTGCACGATGAATTTCTGGCTCGGGTTTGGGTAACAAACCCGGGATGAAAATGATCAACGGGTGGGCGTTGTCACTCATCGTCCGCTCCGATCAAGGTCAGCAGCTCACCCACATGCGCTACTTCGGCATCGGGTAGCTCGTATTCGTCGGGCCAGTCGCTGCCATTACGGTTGACCCAGGCCGTGCGCAATCCAGCCTGCTTCGCACCGTGCACGTCGTAGAGCGGGTGGTCGCCGACATGCAGCGTTTCGGCCGCACTCGCGCCCCCGGCTTTCACTGCCACATCGAATATCGGCCGCTCGGGTTTGGCCGCCCCGGCCATGGCAGCGTTGACGTGATCATCGAACAGATCGCTGATACCGATTCTGTCGAGATTCGCGTTGCCGTTGGTCACGGCAATCAACGTGTAATGTTCTCGCAATGCCGTGAGCGCCGGTCGAACTTCCGGGTACATGGCAACATCGTTGCGAACCTCGTCGAACACTGCGAACGCCTCATCCACCAGGAATTCCGCATAGCCCGCCGCACCTGCTATCTCTGTAAGCACGGTGCGACGCAGGAATGTGAGATCGTGCTTTCTGTCATGGTGTCGTTGCACAATCCGTGAACGCACTTCCCGAATATCCGCTGGCTCGAACATCGCGGTGATGCGCGGATACCGCTCCCCCAGCCATGCATACAGGCTCTGCTCGGCACGCCGGATTACAGGGTGGAGGTCCCACAGCGTGTCGTCGAGATCGAGCGTTATCGTACGTATACCGTTCACTTTATAAGAATTCGTTTGCCGGGGCCGAAGATATGAACGACCATTGTGGGGTCAAGATCCCAACGGAGCAAGGCAATGAAATACCTCCACACCATGGTTCGAGTGTCCGATATCGACGAGTCCCTCGACTTCTACTGCAACAAGCTCGGACTTGTGGAACTCAAGCGTTACGACAGCGAAGCGGGACGTTTTACGCTCGTGTTTCTTGCGGCGCCCGGCGACGAGGAGGCGCAGGTCGAGCTCACCCACAACTGGGACCCCGAAGAGTACGGCGAAGGCCGCAACTTCGGGCACCTCGCGTACCGGGTCGATGACATCTACGCGTTGTGCCAGAAACTCATGGACGCGGGAGTGACCATCAATCGGCCGCCGCGTGACGGGCACATGGCGTTCGTGCGCTCGCCCGACAATATTTCGATCGAATTGCTGCAGGAAGGCGACGCGTTGCCGCCCACGGAACCCTGGGCATCGATGCCCAGTGTCGGACACTGGTAATCAGGCGGCTGGTGGCATCAGCGGAGGCAGCTGCTCGTTTACGATCCGGTCCTCGCCAGCAGTCAGGATGGAAATTGACTTCAACGCTCTTGCCAGATCCTCGCCATTCCATTCGCCACCGGTGGGGCCATAACTAGCGGATGACAGCTTGCGCAGTTCGTCTGCCAGCGGTGACGCAACAAGGTTGGATAATTCGCCGATACTGCGCGGAGCTTTGTCAGGCCACTGCAGTCCACCCCATTCGAGGACAGCGGCGCGCACGCCGGCGCCGTCTCCAGCTACGGCAGCCTTGCGCGCGGTCTTGAGCAGCTGGGCCTGCCGTTTGTGAACGGGCGGCAGCTCCGGTTCGCGCGGCTCGGGGCTCCGCCGCGGTCTCGACCGCGACGACCACCACCAGGCAGCGACGGTCAGGATCCACAGCACAGCAAGCAATTCGGCAGCCCTTTGCCAGAAACTATTCGCAACGACGAGCGGGGCGGCCTCGGCGGAAGGTGTTGTGTCGGCTGCGCCTTCAGCAGTAACACCCATGGGCGGTGCGACAGGCACCTGCAAAATTGCGTTGCCCCTTACGGTAAGCGTTCGTGCAGGCAGCGTTGCGACTTTCCATTCTCCCGTGCCAATATCCCACCAAGGCACTTCGACGGCTGGCAGCTGCAGATCGCCATCAGCGAGTCCAATAATCGCGTACTGGTCTTTTCGCACCCCGCGAATGCCGCCTGACTCCAGCGTGCGACCAAGTTCCGGCTTATCCGCATAAATATTCAGGCCGTCCACTTCGGGTGCGTCGATGGCTGGCAGCTGAGTCTCGATCTGGCCAAGTGCACTCAGGCTTACATTGCGCGTTACCGGTTCGCCTACTTCCATCTCATCCGGTGATCGTGACCAGTCTTCGCTGAGCTGCACATCTCGCGCCGGCAGCCACATGGCATCCGGATGGCTGGCCGGTGGCGCGGGGATGGGCAACACATTGATTGTGTGTGAATCCGACTGGAATATCTTGCGCCCCGTGATGCGTCCATCGCGCAAAACGCGCGCCTCGAAGCGTGCCGGCGAAATCTGGATCTCGCCGCTTTCCTGCGGATACAGTGCGATCACACGCTCTATCACGTTGTATGCCCGGCCGTTGAGCACTGCTTCGTATTGCCGCTCGTCTCCGGCCAACTCGACGAGCGCTTCGACGCCAGTGATTGTTGGCTCGCGCAGGGCCGGCTGACGCGTCGCGACCGCGCGATAGATTCGGATACGATACAGAATCTGAGCCTGGACGTAGGTCTCCTCCAGGTCCACCTCACTGGTAACGAACACGTCGGCTTCGCCCGGCGGTGCGTTGGTCGGCTCATTAACAGTAATGCGGACCGGCTCGCTTTGTTCCGTGCCGATCGTGATCGGCGGGATTTCCTGTACGCCGGTCATTTTCGCCATTAGCGCGACTGTCCACGTCAGACTGCGCCGAATTTCGCCATTGAGGATTGACGTATTGCTGAGTTTGCTGATCTGACCGACAAAGAAGGACTCCTCCAGCGGTAAAAGATCGGGCTCGAGGTCCGTGTTCGAGTCGGCAATGATCTCAAGCGTGAATGACTCGTTGAGATCGACCGTTGGACGGTCAACTCGAGCAGTAACTGCCGCGGAAGCAGTCGTCGCAAGCATCATGCACAGGGTGCACAGGGTGCACAGGATGACCTGATGGATTTTCTTTTTGTGAATTCCTACCACGGTTGTACCTCGTCGTCGGGCCACACGTCCTTGCCCTCCTGGTCCTTGCCATAGCGCTGATACTGATAACGGAACTTCCGCCGCAGCAAACCGCCCGGATCATCAGGGATACGTCGCAGCCATTGCTCCATGGCCTGCTGTTGTTCCTGCTGCTGCCGCAGTGCCGCCAGCTCAGCTTCCGACAATTGCTCGGGTTGCTCGCTATTTTCGGCTTCCCTGGCCGCGCGTTCGAGCTCTTCCTGCAGGGCCTGCATGTCTTCCTCGGACATCTCTTCTTCACGTTGCGAGGGATCGCCGCCATCAGATTGTTGCTGCGAATCCGAAGACCCTTCAGAACCTTCCTGGTTTTGCTGACTCTCGGATTCGGACTGCTCACCTTCACCGCCGGGATTTTCGGTCGACTGCTGGTCATCACCCTGGGTCTGCTGTTCCTGTTCCTGCTGCTCCTTGATATTTCTGATCAGATCGAGGTTATAGCGCGCATCTTCGTTGTCGGGCTCCATTTCGAGGACCTGTTCATAAGCGTCGATCGCGGAGTCGAACTCGCCTTGCTGGGCCATCGCGTTACCGAGGTTGTAGAGATTGCGCGCATCGCCCCGAACCGCAAATTCTTCCGCGCTACCGGCGTAGTCACCAGACTGGTAGCGCGCTACGCCGCGCCACTCCATATCGGAAAAAAGGGCTGCCGCGTCAGCCGGGTTGCCTTCTTCAAGTGTTTGTTGCGCCTGCTGGTTCTTGTTAAGCCAGAGATCGTCCCATAGCGATGCCTCGGCAGGCCGCGGCAACGGCGCGATAAAAATGATCAGTACGAGCACCCAGCCCTTGCGGAACGCAAGGGCCGCGAGTGGCAACAACAGCAGCACCAGCCATGGACCCTCTTCGCGCCACTGGTCCGACGCCATAGAGTCATCACTGGCCATCGTAGCGGCGCGAACTTCGCCGGAAAGCAAATGCTCCAGGTCGCTGTCATCGGATGTGAGCACCGCAAAACGCCCGCCTCCGGCTACGGCGAGGTTATTCAAACCCCGCTCTTCGAGCCTGGCAACAGCAATGCTGCCGCGGTTGTCCGTTACGAAGCCACCCGTCGGGCGCGGAATTGGTGCACCTTCACGCGTACCGACACCCAGAACCGACAGCGAGAACCCGGCTGTTTTCAAGTCACGCGCTGCCTTCTCAGCCGCGGGTGACGAGCCGCCATCTGCAATCAGGAGCACTTCGCCATAGCCTACGCCCGCTTGTTCAAGTAGCGATTGCCCCTTGCGAATACCAACTTCCGGGTAGCTACCGCGGCTCGGCATGATATCCGTAGTCAGGCTGTTGACGAGCGCCGCGATAGTGTCAGCATCGTCGGTAAGCGGCGTAACGGTATACGCGTTCGCCGTGTAAACCAGCAATGCAGTCTGGCCGCCCTGACGACGGTCGAGCATGCCGAGGATCTTCAGTTTAGCGCGCGCGAGGCGGCTGGGTGCAATGTCTTGTGCATCCATCGACCGCGACAGGTCCAGCGCTACGACCATAGCCTGATCGGAACGGAACACGGGCTGATCAATACGTTGCCACGCCGGACCGGCCAGCGCTGTCGCGGCGATAACTCCTGCGAGTCCAAGCAGCCACCAGCGGTAGTCGGTACCCCTGCCGGGAGTTCGCGACAGAACATAGGGCATCAGCGCCGGATCAATGATGTCGCGCCAGTGGCCCGCGCCCAGCTGGCGCCGTGCCAGCAATACGGCGACCGCAACGACGATCGGTATCGCCAGCAGCCAGGCCGGCCGTATCCAGTGAAAGTCAGCCGGCATGCGCCTCCGCCTCCGCCCTGTATCGCAGCACCGCACGCTGCAACAGACTTGCAAGCACGAGGATGCCAACCAGGGCAAACGCGACCCCCAGGGGCCAGAAGAAATAGGACTTCACGGGCCGGAAACCCGATTCCGGCTCTTCCACGGGCTCGAGTTCGTCCAGAAGCGCGTATATATCCTGCAGACTCGCTGTATCCGTTGCGCGAAAATAGCGGCCGCCGGTGAGCTGCGCGATCTTCGTCAGTGTTTCCTCATCCAGATCGGCAGATGGGTTAACCGAGCGTCGACCGCCGAGTAGCGACGAGACGCTCATCGAATCAGCGCCAATACCTATCGTGTATACGCGCAGCCCAACCTGCTGAGCCAGTTCCGCAGCTTTTAGCGGCTGAATTTCTCCTGCCGTGTTCGCGCCATCGGTAAGAAGAACGAGGACCTGCTCTCCGGCATCCGCTTCCTGTTCGTGCACGCGACGCACAGCGAGCGTGATCGCATCACCGATCGCCGTCTTCTCGCCGGCCAGTCCGATTTCGGCTTCCAGCAGCAGGACTTTCACCGTGTCCCGATCCAGGGTAAGCGGCACCTGGAGATAGGCGCGTTCGCCAAACAGGATCAGGCCGATGCGATCGCCTTCACGCCGTGTGATGAAGTCGCTCGCGACAGCCTTGGTTGCCGTCAGCCGATCCACACGGCGCCCCGCCAGTTCGTAATCTTTCTGGTCCATGCTGCCTGACAGGTCCACAGCCAGCATGAGATTGCGGCCGGCAACGGGAACCTCGAGCTCGTCACCGACGCGCTCGGGACGCGCGGCAGCCACCACCAACAGGCACCAGGCGAGAACCGCAACCCAGAAACGCCAGTTCAGCAGTTGCTCGGCACCCGAGCGATCCTTGAGCGTCTCGAAATTATTGAGATCAGGGACGCGCAGACCTGCCTCCGAGAGCCCGCGCGCTTCCGGCAGCCATTTGCGGGCGAAAAACGGCAAGGGCAGTGCCAACAGCGCCCAGGGCCATGCCAGCGACCACATCAGGCTATACCTCGCAAAGGCAGACCAAGACGCATGCGCACGGCTGAAAGCAGCGCACCGATATCGACGTCGGAGAGGTCCCCATCGGGATCACGGTACGGCAGGTCCAGGAGACTTTTGCCTCCCTCGGTGTGAAAGTACGGTACCGGCATGCCGCGATCGAGCCAGGCCAGCCACGCCTCGCCGGTCAGCCCGGCAACTTCGTCGCGCCGCGCATAAGCGAGCATGCCGCGGCGCAATAATTCCGATAGCTGTTTCCCCAGCGTCACCGCATCGCGATGCTCGAGAAACTCCGCTTCATATCGGGCGAGCTCGCGCAGCGCGAAACGGCGCGGTGCGTTGAATTGCCAACGCCTGTACAAACGCCAAAGAACATAGCCGAGTGCGGTGGCGACAATCACGAGAATAACCCACCAGCCGGGCGCGAGCGGCCACCACCCAATCGGTTCGGGCAGGTGCAGATCGCGCAGTGGCAGTGCCTTCTCGTCCATAACTAGTGTGTCCTGCGTCCGAGTGCTGTTTGCAGGGTGCTCACAGGATCGTCATCTGTGGACATCGGCATCAGGTGCACGGCGTAACGCTGACAGAATTTCTCGAGCGCCTGCAGCCGCTCGTCGAACGCATGTTCGTAATCTCGTCGCGCTGGCGCCGCATAGGTGTCGATCGCCAGTTCATCATCGGGCGACACAACCCGGTATCGCCCGGGAGGTGGCAACTTGCGTTCGAGTGGGTCATTAAGAAACACGGCAAGCACTTCACTATGGCGCGCCACGCTCGACAAGTAGGCCTGAGCTGCCCGGTCGAAACCTGCAAAGTCGCTGACGACGACGACAAGGCTGCCTGGTCTTGCGACACGCCGCAGCGCGGACATGGCCTGAGTAAGCGGGTCCTTCCCGTTCCCGTCTGCGTCGCGCCGGGTCCAGTCCGCGTGTTCGACGAGCTCGTGTACAAAACGAAGTGCTGCACGGCGGCCCAGCCGGGGCTTCAATTCACGATGAGTGGTATCGCCGAATATCAATCCGCCAAGCCTGTCACCGCGATGGTGCGCGGCCCACGCAATCAGCGCGGCTGTGCGGCTGGCGTTGACCGACTTGAAGCACCCCTGGGTCGCAAAGTGCATGTTGGCACGCAGATCCACGGCAACGAGCACGGGACGTTCGCGCTCCTCGCGGAACAGCTTCGTGTACGCCGTGGTGCTGCGCGCCGTCACGCGCCAATCGATGCTGCGCGGGTCATCGCCCGGCTGGTACGGTCTCGATTCATCAAACTCCATGCCGCGCCCACGGAAACGGGAAACGTAGGCACCGGTCTGCAGCGAATTCACGCGCAACACATTGAGCGCGATTGCCCGTGCCGGGCCGCTGAGCCGAATCAGGCCGGCCTGGCTGACGCTGACCGGGGACGCACCTTCATGGATGTGGTCGAGACGCACTAGGGCACTCCAACACCATCCAGGATGCCCTTGATCACGGTTTCGGGGTCGACACCGTCAGCTTCAGCCTCGAAGCTGAGCACCAGGCGGTGGCGCAGGACATCCGGCGCAACAGCCTGGATATCTTCCGGACCGACATAGTCGCGGCCCTCGAGCCACGCATGCGCTCTCGCCGCACGATCGATACCCATACTCGCGCGCGGGCTGGCACCGTACAGCACCTGGCCGTCCAGCGCGGGATCGATGGCGCCCGGATTACGCGTCGCCACGACGACGTTGACGATATATTCCTCCAGCTCTTTGGCAAGGTGCAGGTTCAGGATATCTTGTCGCGCCTCCATGATCGACGCCAGTGACAGCGGCTCCGGCGGCCGAAATGCGTCACGCTCACCCTGCTTTGCCTCGTCCCGGTTTAGTACGAGAATCCGGCGCTCGTCCTCGACACTCGGGTAACCAACCTGTACATGCAGCAGGAAGCGATCGAGCTGTGCCTCGGGCAACGGGTAAGTTCCCTCCTGCTCAATCGGGTTCTGTGTTGCCATGACCATGAACAGGTCTTCGAGCGGATAGCTCTTGTCGCCGACGGAAATCTGGCGTTCTTCCATGGCTTCGAGCAGTGCCGACTGCACCTTGGCCGGGGCGCGGTTGATCTCATCTGCCAGGATCAGATTGTGAAACAGAGGGCCCTTGCGAAATTCGAAGGTGCCTTCCTGCGGTCGATAGATATCGGTTCCGGTCAAGTCGGCGGGCAGGAGATCGGGTGTGAACTGCAGGCGGTGGAAGTCACCCTCGATACTCTCGGCCAATAC
>CALDZH010000048.1 GCA_937944275.1 uncultured Woeseiaceae bacterium | reverse complement strand
TGATCCATGCCGATATAGATGTAGCCGGCATCACAGAGTTTGTCGATCGTGTGATGTAAAAGATCCAGCTTGGTTTCAGGCGCAGGTATATCGTCCGCATTAATCATGCGCTGGCCTTTGAACCGTTGCGGCAGATGCGCGTAGTTATAAACGGCCAGCCTGTCCGGCTTCATCGCGATTGCGATATCCAGTGTGTTGTTGAATGTGTCGACCGTCTGGTGTGGCAGGCCGTAAATGAGGTCGAACGAAATTGAGCCGAAGCCTGTTTCGCGGGCACTCTCCATGAGCACTTTTACTTCTTCTAGCGACTGGATGCGATTGACGGCTTTTTGTACTCTTTCGTCGAAATCCTGAATCCCGAGGCTCAGACGGTTAAAGCCGAGGTCCCAGAGTTCCTGGATGCGTTCGGCGTCAACTGTGCGTGGGTCGACCTCGATCGAGAACTCGCGCTCCTCACTTTCATCAAAATTGAAAGCGCCGCGCAGCTTGTCCATCAGTGCGCCGAGCTGTTCCTTATCGAGATAGGTCGGCGTGCCGCCACCGAAGTGCAACTGCTCAATCTTGCGCGACTTATCGAAAAGCTCGGACTGCATTTCGATTTCGCGATACAGCATCTCCATGTAACGTGCGACACGCTCTTCGTTGCGCGTCACGATCTTGTTACAGCCACAGTAGTAGCAGAGCGTATGGCAGAACGGGATGTGTATGTAGAGTGACAACGGTACATCACTGTCGTTGCTTTCTTTCGCCTTGGCGCGATAGTCGTCCGCCGTCAGTGCGTCGTTGAACTGAAGTGCCGTCGGATAAGATGTGTAGCGTGGCCCGCGGCCACCATAACGAACAATGAGGTCCTGATCGAAACAAACCTGCATCAGACTCTCCTTAATGCATGAACGAGGTACAAGGCGACAGTAAAAAGCAACATGGCAACAGCCTGATGCGTGGCACCGAGTATAACGGGGACGGCCATCAGAAGCGTCGCGATGCCAAGCACAACCTGAAGTACTGCTGTATGCAGCAGCGCATTCACGGCAGCCCGGGCCCTTTGCGGAAGATCGCTCTTGCGTACTTTAGACCAGTATATGACAACGAGAACGAAGGTCGTAATTGCAAGCCAGCGATGATCGAACTGCACCGTCGTCATGTTATCGAAAAAGTTCCGCCAGAAAGGTTCCAGCGCGAAAAGACCCGGCGGGAACCAGTGTTCGCCCATCATCGGGAACGTGTTGTAGATTTTGCCGGCCTTGAGGCCTGCGACAAATCCGCCGGATATTATGGTTACGGATATGAGAATGAATAAAGCGCGCGTCTTGCCATACCAGCTGTGTGCAGGCGCGTCATTCGGTCTTGGGAACAACAGCGACATGGCAACCCAGAACATGTACGCATAAATAATGAATGCCGCCAGGAGATGCGCCGTAAGGCGGTATTGACTGACATGCGGCACGTCGACGAGGCCGCTCTTTACCATGTACCAGCCGAGCAGGCCCTGCATGCCGCCAAGTACAAACATCAGCGCGTATTTCGGCCATTCGTGGCGCCGAATATAGCCCCGGGCGAGAAAGAATACGAACGGTACAAAGAACACGAGGCCGATAGTGCGGCCGAGCAGGCGATGCAGGTATTCAAGCCAGAAAATGCTCTTGAAGTCCTCAACATTAAAAGCCGAATTTACCTTCTGGAATTCCGGGCTTTGCTGGTACATCGCGAAAACGCGCTGCCACTCGGCATCGCCCATCGGCGGCAGGATGCCCATCAGCGGACGCCAATCGACCATCGACAGGCCTGATCCGGTCAGGCGCGTAAAGCCACCTAGAACTACCATGGCGAATACAAGTCCGCAGCAGATCAGAAGCCAGGTCGCGACGGCTCGGCCCTGTGCCGGGTTGTTTATATCGGTGTTCATCTATAAGAGTGCCTGTCGGTTCCTGCACAAAGCCCACAATCTTAGCAGGCTCAGGAGCAAGATTGCGGCCAGCCAGTTGTGTGCGACGGCAATGCCGATTGGAAGTTCCATCAGGATTGACGCGACGCCGATTCCGAACTCGGTGACGACGAGAACCAGTACGACAAGCGCGGCACCGCCAAGTTTGGCGCGTTGTGCGAATGCTGCTGCCGCGAAGCTGGCTAGCAAGGTGAACACACCAACAATTCTGTGGAGCTTGTGGATATCGGTGCGCTCTGCGCCGCCAAGGGCGAGCCCCGTCGAGTCGGTTTCAAGTTGTCGCGTGAGGTCAAACGCCGTCCAGAGGTCGCCGCCGGGTAGCCAGGTTCCATGACAGTCGGGAAATGTCGAACACGCGGCCGCTGCAAAATTGGCGCTGGTCAGTCCGCCGAGAGCAATCTGCACACATAGCAGTAGCAGCGCGGCTGCGACCCAACGCCGCACGGCGAGTGACGCGTTCGCATGCGGCTTCGCGTCCCGAAAGACCGTCCACCCAAGCAAACCGAGCATCGCAAATCCACCACCAAGGTTGCCCATAACAACGGCGAGGCTGTGCAGTCCGTCGGAATAAATACCCAACCAGGCAAGGAATACGGTCAGACCGAGCAGGGTCAGCGAGCTCAGGCGGTGTTTGCGGGTCCGCAGGGACACTATTGCCATGCCGAGGATCAGCAGTCCCAGGACGCTTGCGACGAGCCGGTGTAATGGCGTCACCCAGGACAATGGCTCCGTTGCATCCAGTACCAATCGCTCATAGGTACTGCCCAGCGTCGGCGCCTCGTCAGCGACTCTGCCGATCATGCCGTAACAGGCCGGCCAGTCAGCGCAGCCAATCCCTGAACTGTCGAGTCTGAGGTAAGCTCCGGCCGGCACGAGGACCAGGGCGAGCAGCAGCGAAGCAATGGAGAGGGTACGCATCGGGCTACTCTGTTGATTCGAGAAGGTTTTCTTCCGGGTTGCGGACAAGCCGCAGGTCAATGGGGACCTTCAAAGAAAAGAGCGCTTTTTCGGGCTGAATTTTCATTTGGCGGCAGCTTACCCGAATATTGTTGCGCGAGATGCACCGAATATCCTTGACGGTACTACGTAGTTTCCCCGGTAAAGCCTGTCCAATGGCGGTAACGGCGAGAAGGTCGATGTCAAAGAATGGCTATAATGCCGAATTACCACGCCGATACTTAGCGATGACCGGACCTTCCACCGCACTCTACGATTACAACAAGTACTGGGCCGAGTGCTTTGGCACCGCGCCGCAGCTGCCTATGTCGCGAGCGGAAATGGATGCCCTTGCCTGGGACTCCTGCGACATCATCATTATCACTGGCGATGCCTACGTCGATCACCCTTCTTTCGGCATGGCAATCATCGGACGCCTGCTTGAATCACAGGGTTTTCGAGTTGGCATCATCGCGCAGCCCGATTGGCGAACGAAGGACGCCTTTCAGCAATTAGGGAGACCAAATCTCTACTTCGGTGTTGCTGCGGGCAACATGGACTCGATGATCAATCGGTACACGGCGGACAAGAAAGTCAGGAATGACGATGCTTATACGCCAGGTGGTATTGGCGGTAAGCGCCCGGACCGTTGTTCACTCGTCTATTCGCAGCGCTGCAAGGAAGCGTATGGCGACGTACCGGTCGTCCTCGGCGGTATTGAAGCATCCCTTCGCCGAATCGCTCATTTCGACTATTGGCAGGGCGCCGTACGGCGTTCGATTTTACTCGATGCCAGTGCTGATCTCCTGCTCTATGGCAATGCCGAACGCGCGATCGTGGAAGTGTCTCACCGCATCGCTCGCGGCGACCGTGTCGAAGATATGACCGACATTCGTGGTACCGCATTCGTTCGTAACGGCACCCCTGACGGCTGGTGGGAAATTGATTCGACCCGGATCGACCGCCCCGGCCGCATCGATCAGATCGTCAGCCCGTATGTGAACACGCAGCAGCAATCAGAATGTGCCGACCAGCAGGTTGAAGAGATTGATGGTGAGAACATTTTGCGCTTTGTTCCTGATGCAAGACGCAATCGTGACAAGACCGTCATTCGGCTACCGTCATTCGAAAAAGTTCGCAACGATGCGGTCCTCTACGCACATGCAAATCGGGTGCTGCATCTGGAGACAAACCCGGGAAATGCGCGCGCCCTGGTCCAGGCGCACGAAAAAAAGGACCTTTGGGTCAATCCGCCTGCGCTGCCTTTGACTACCGACGAGATGGACTACGTCTTCGGTATGCCTTACACGCGCGTGCCGCACACGTCTTATGGTGATGCGCGCATTCCGGCGTACGAGATGATCCGTTTCTCGGTGAATATCATGCGTGGTTGTTTCGGTGGCTGTACCTTCTGTTCGATCACCGAGCACGAGGGCCGCATCATTCAGAGCCGCTCTGAAGAATCGATTCTGGAAGAGGTCGAAAAGATTCGCGACACTGTGCCGGGTTTTACGGGGGTTATTTCCGATCTTGGCGGGCCGACGGCGAATATGTATCGGCTCGCTTGCAAGAGCCGCGAAATTGAGGCCGCTTGCAGGCGCCCGAGTTGTGTTTTTCCCGGCATCTGCAGCAACCTCAACACCGATCACTCTTCGCTTACTGCTCTCTACCGCAAAACGCGCGAGCTGCCGGGCATCAAGAAGGTGCTGATCGCCTCCGGTCTTCGTTATGACCTCGCCGTCGAGGATCCCGAATACGTCAAGGAACTCGTGACACATCATGTCGGTGGCTACCTGAAGATTGCGCCGGAGCATACCGAAAGCGGACCGCTCGACAAGATGATGAAGCCGGGTATTGGTACCTACGATCGTTTTAAGGAATTGTTCGACCAGTTCTCGAAAGAGGCCGGCAAGGAGCAGTACCTTATCCCGTACTTCATAGCGGCTCATCCCGGTACAACTGACGAGGACATGGTGAATCTTGCCTTGTGGCTGAAGCGAAATGACTTTCGTGCGGACCAGGTGCAGGCGTTTTACCCGTCACCGATGGCAACCGCGACGGCCATGTATCACTCGCACAAGAATCCGCTGCGCAAAGTGACCTATAAGAGCGACAGTGTCGAAACTGTAAAAAGCCCCGAGAAACGGCGCCTGCACAAGGCGCTGCTGCGTTATCACGATCCGAACAACTGGCCGCTTATTCGTGCGGCACTGAAAGAAATGGGCCTCGGCCAACTGATTGGCTCGGGTGAGAAACAACTTGTGCCCGCAAACCAGCCACGCGATGAGGATATGCGTGGTTCCGCGCGCAGGAAGAACACCGCGCTGGCGCACGAGAAGCGAATTCGCAAGGGAAAGGCACTGTCCCAGCATACGGGGTTGCCGCCGCGAGCAAAATCCTGAGATCCAGCATCGAGCCTGTTGATACGGCATAATCTGGGCGATGGGAATAAATCGCTGTTTCAACATCATGGATTTCCGGCGCATCGCGAAGCGCAAGCTGCCGGCGCCCGTCTTCCACTATCTCGATGGCGGTGCAGACGATGAATGGTCTTTGCGAAGAAACACGGATGCATACAACGAGTACGAGTTGCTGCCATCGCACTTATCCGATGTGAGCTCCATCGATACCCGCTCAACGTTGTTTGGCCAGCCTGTCGACTTGCCTTTGATGATCGCGCCCACAGGAGCGAACCGCCTGTTTCATCGCGATGGGGAGCCGGCTGTGGCAAAGGCGGCCGACGAGTCAGGAATTCCATACAGTTTGTCGACAGTCGGTACGACGGCAATCGACGATATTGCCGCCATCGGCTCAAACCCCAAGATGTTCCAGATTTATGTGTTGAAGGATCGGGAACTGACGCGACATTTTGTCCAGCGCTGCAAGGACAGCAAGTACACGGCCTTGTGCCTGACAGCCGATACACCGGTAGCAGGTAATCGTGAAAGGGATGAGGTCTACGGCATGATGGCGACGGCTCGGCCGGCTCTTGCGAGCGTCCCCAGTATGCTGCGGCACCCCGGCTGGTTGTATCGGGCGGTCATTCGCAAGGACATGGAACTTGTGAATATCGCCAGCGCACTGCCAAACATGAAATTCACTGATACGAGCGTCAAGGAGTTTCTGGACGGCCAGCTCGATCGATCCCTGACCTGGAAAGACGTCGAGTGGCTTGCGGCAGAGTGGGGCGGTCCTCTCGTTATCAAAGGCCTGCAAACTGTCGAAGACTGCCGCAATGCCGCCAACTCGGGGGCGACTGCAGTCATGCTGTCGAATCACGGCGGGCGGCAGCTCGAGGGTACACCGGCTCCGGTCGATTGCATTGCCGATGTTGCCGATGCCTTGCGTGATCGACTTGAGATTATTTGCGACGGTGGTATCCGCCGCGGTACGCACATCGTTAAGTCGCTTGCGCTCGGCGCGAATGCCTGCAGCATTGGTCGCGCATATCTTTATCCATTGGCCGCTGGTGGCCAGGCTGGTGTCGAGCGAGGCCTCGGCCTTTTGCGTGACGAGCTGCGGCGAACGATGGCACTGCTGGGCTGCGATTCAGTATCCAAACTTGGCCGCAACTACGTTCGAAAACGAATTTGATCGGGTTCGGATTGCGCAATTCAGGGCATTTTTAATTCGAGAAATGCGTTTCCAGGCGTGCCTGATATCGCTCGCGGATTCCCCCAAACCCCTTAATTCACAGCACTATCTGGTCGGCCCAGACCATACTCGTTGTATTTTCCGGGAATTTGTAAAGAAAATGAGGCGCATTTCCGAGTAACATATTTGCAGCCGTTGCCGTGGTGGGGCGGTGTGGGAAGCCGTCTTAAGGCGGAGTGTTTGTGCAAGAGGTAGTTATGTCAGGCGAAAGAGTTGAAGGGACCGTTAAGTGGTTCAATGATGACAAAGGGTTTGGTTTCATAGAGCGTGAGGGTGGTCAGGATGTATTCGTGCATCACACTGCTATCCAGATGGAAGGATTCAAAACCCTAAAAGAAGGACAGAAGGTCACGATGGAAGTGACCCAGGGGCAGAAAGGTCCGCAGGCAGAAAACGTCGTCGCGGAGTAGTTCGTTCTTGCAGCGAGATCCGGCCGCCATACACACGGCTGGTATAGCGCTGGTCAGGCAGAATTATAAAAAAGAAGAAAAACCCGAACTGGCACAAACCGGTTTGGTGTCTTTTTGTGTATAAAATACGAGCGTCATGAAACTCAGAATTCGAGATAACTCCGTCCGCCTGCGCCTCATGCGTGGCGAAGTCGAGACCTTGCGAGATACCGGGCTTGTTTCGGCGAGCACGCCTTTCCCGGGTGGCCGAACGTTCCGCTATTGTGTGGAAAGCAGTCCGGCCAGCGTGAGTATTGCAGCGTTCTTCTCGGACAATGAGATCAGCGTGCGTTTGCCAGAAACGACCGTGCTCGCGTGGGCAAATTCGGAGCAGGTGTCAATTTCAGGTGAGCAGGTCCTGGCCGATGGCGACCAGCTGAAAATCCTCGTCGAAAAAGACTTCGTCTGCCTCACGAATCGGGAAGACGAAGATGAATCGGACATGTATCCGCACCCCGAGGCGGACAAGGTTAAATGCTGAGAATGGCGTCGCGCTTCGCGAGCTTTGAACCAGAAACAATTCGCTTTCTCGAGCAACTGAAAGCCAACAACAACCGCGAGTGGTTCAAGGAAAACAAGAGCCGCTATGAAGATGACGTTCTTGATGTCGCGTTGCGGTTCATTATTTCCATGCAGGACCCATTAGCGGAAATTGCGCCTCGTTTTACGGCTGTGCCGACGCGGGTTGGCGGATCCCTTATGCGGGTCTACCGCGACACCCGGTTTTCGAAGAACAAGTTGCCATACAAAACCAACATCGGAATTCAGTTTCGCCACGAGCAGGCCAAAGATGTGCACTCGCCCGGATACTACGTTCACATCGAGCCCGATAACGTGTTTCTCGGTGTCGGCATGTGGCGCCCGGACTCCGATTCGCTTCGCAAGATTCGCGAACGTATCGTGGCCAGGCCAGCGGAATGGCAACGCGCCAGGGGTGACCGAACTTTCGCCAGAAAATTTTCGCTAGGCGGTGAGTCGCTGACACGTCCGCCGCGAGGGTTTGATAAAAGCCACGAGTGCATCGAGGACATCAAGCGAAAGAGTTTTATCGCCATGAGTGAGCTCTCAGTCGACGACTGCCTCAGGCCGCAGTTTCAACGCACGGTCGAGTCGTCTTTCCGTGCAGCCGAGCCGTACATGCGGTTCCTTTGCAAGGCGGTTGGCGTCAGGTTTTGATCGTCTTCCTGACTTCTCTGAGCAACAACTCGGGATCAGGCCGGTCGGATATGTGTTTTGATAGTGCCGTGTAGCTAATGATTCCCGCCCCGTCGACGACCAGCGCCGTCGGCCAGACCGTGTCTTTACCATATTCTTTGTTGTAGCTTCCGGGAACGCCACCTTCCTGCAGCAGACCAAGTTGCCTCGTAAGCGTCAATTCGTCATCGAGCCAGAAATCAAACTCAACGTTGAAGAATTCTGCAACGCGCCGCGTCGTCTCAAGGGGCTTGGGCGTAATCAGGATCAACTTTGCGCCCAAACTAACGATGTCGCGATAGTGCTGTGTCAGGTTGCTTACCTGGCGGCTGCAAAAAGGGCACCAATTGCCGCGAACAAACAGAATGACTGTTGGTGAACCGTGCAAACCAACGGAGTACACAGGGTTCCCTTGTTCATCGGTCGCCTGGAAGTCCGGTAATGGTGAGCCAGGTATCAATTGCCGGGGCGTGGCGCGAAGGCCGCGCTGCCGTATATAAAATATGGCGGCAATCCCGAACGCCGCCAGTAAGGCTATTGCTGTATAGATTGTTGTCGACATAGAAACAGTATTACTGTCGGAACGCATGGACACAAGGCGGTAATTATGGATACTGGCTAGCTCCGTATAACGGTCAAAAAGTGTCCTGGAAATGTCAGCAAATCCGATAATCTGGAAACCCGCCGCGGAACGGGTCCAGGGATCAGCGATGCACCGCTTCATGCAGGAAACGGGGCATGACGATTACGACGCGCTGTATCAATGGTCTGTGAGCAATAGTCCGGCGTTCTGGCTGTCGCTGTGCGAGTTCTGCGGTGTGCGCTTTGATACTGACGCGAACACGATATTGGCGCGGCCCGACAACATCATGGACGCGGGGTGGTTTGCCGGCAGTCAGCTGAATTACGCCGCACATCTTCTTAGGCACGATGGCGAACAAGCCGCAATCATATTCGTTGGCGAGGATGGCACGCGCCGCGAATTAAGGCGCGGCGAGCTGCGCGATCATGTGGCGGCTGTCGCGGCAGGTCTGCGCTCCGCGGGGGTGAGCAAAGGCGATCGTGTAGGAGGATTTCTGCCCAATTGTCCCGAGGCGGTTATCGCCATGCTTGCGACGACGAGCCTTGGCGCGATCTGGTCTTCGTGTTCACCAGACTTTGGCCTCAATGGTGTCGTCGATCGTTTCGGGCAAATCGAGCCGAAGGTTCTGTTCGCGGTCAATGGGTACTATTACAACGGCAAGACCTGCGACACGCGGCCGACAATCGAGGGCGTTGTCAGTGCTATCGACAGTATCAAGAGGACCGTTGTAATCCCGTTCGCGAGCGACCTCGGGACAGACGTGTCGCTGACCAATGCGATTGATTGGCACGATTTCGCCATAGCAGGCGAGGCGCTGTCGTTTGAGGCGGTCGAATTCAATCACCCGCTTTATATCATGTATTCATCTGGGACGACGGGCGCGCCAAAATGCATTGTGCATGGGCACGGTGGCACGCTGTTGCAGCACCTGAAGGAGCACGTTCTTCATACGGACGTTAACGCTAACGACAAGTTGTTTTACTTCACTACCTGCGGGTGGATGATGTGGAACTGGCTTGTCAGCGGGCTGGCGAGCGGCGCTACGCTCGTGCTTTTCGACGGGTCGCCGTTCTTTAATGACGGTCGTGTCCTGTGGCAGATGGCCGAGCAGGAAGACGTGTCGGTTTTTGGCACCAGTGCAAAATACATCTCGGCGCTGGAGAAAGCCGGGGTGCGGCCGAAAGAGGAGTTCTCATTACCGCATTTGCGCGCGGTTCTGTCGACCGGTTCGCCGCTGGCACCCGAGAGTTTCGATTTTGTCTATGACGCAATCGGTGATGATTTGCAGCTAGCCTCGATTTCCGGCGGCACCGATATCCTGAGCTGTTTCGCACTCGGCAATCCCGTGTTGCCGGTACGCCGCGGTGAGTTGCAGTGCCGCGGCCTTGGAATGGCGGTCGAGATCTGGAACGACGACGGGCAGCCGGTTGTCGGCGAGCATGGCGAACTCGTTTGTACGCAGCCGTTTCCTTCGGCGCCTGTCTTTTTCTGGAATGACCCGGACGGTGCACGTTACCGCGCGGCCTACTTTGAGCGATTCGAGGGTATCTGGGCCCACGGTGATTTCGCCGAGCTTACTGAAAGCGGTGGCATGGTCATTCACGGCCGGTCCGATGCCGTGTTAAATCCGGGCGGCGTGCGAATAGGTACAGCGGAAATATACCGGCAGGTGGAAAAGCTGGACGAAGTCGTTGAAAGCATCGCGATCGGACAGGACTGGAAGGACGACGTTCGCGTTGTACTGTTCGTTATCCTGCGAGAAGGCATTCTGCTTGACGACGATCTGCAGCAGCGGATCCGAGCGGTGATTCGCGAAAATACAACGCCACGGCACGTGCCGGCGAAGATCGTCGCGGTACCGGAAATTCCGAGGACGAAGAGCGGTAAAATCGTTGAGCTGGCCGTTCGCTCGGTTGTTCACGGAGAACCCGTGAAAAACACCGACGCGCTTGCGAATCCGGCGGCGCTGGCACATTTCTCCAACGTCGCCGAGCTGGCGACCGACTAGGCTGCCGAAAATGAGTTTGTTGGGAATCGAAGTTGCACGCGGGCGGGTAAAACGCGAATGGATCGACGTCAATGATCATATGAATGTTGCGTACTATCTGCTTGCATTCGATCAGGCGGTCGATGCCTTGTGGGCGACCTTTGGTCTTACAGAAGAATACGTTCGTACACACTCGAGTTCGACGATCGCTGTCGAGTCACACGTTACGTGGCAACGGGAAGTCGTCGAAAATGCGCCGTATGTTGTAACGGCGCAGATTCTTGCCTACGACGAAAAACGCATCCACCAGTTCCAGCGTATGTATCATGCGGACGAAGGTTTTCTTGCCGCGACCTGCGAGTGGATGAACCTGCATTTTGACCCCGGGATTCGTCGCGTCGCGTCATGGCCCGACGAAATCCGTGCACGTATAGCCGAGTTCACGGACAATCAGGGAGAGCAGCCGTGGCCTGAACAGGCAGGTCGACGAATGCGGGTCAAGCAACCGATATTCAATGGGAAACCAGAAGAGTCATGAAAGGAAGATTTCTGCTCGCTATCGACCAGGGTACAAGCAGCAGCCGCAGCGTAATTTATGATCACGACGCACGTGTCGTGGCCAGCGCACAGCAGGAATTCCCCCAGATCTACCCGCAGCCGGGTTGGGTCGAGCACGACCCCGAGGCCATCTGGGAGTCCGTCACGTCCGTTACGAAGGGGGCGATCCAGGAAGCGGGCGCCGCGGCTGCAGATATTTCCGCTATTGGTATCACCAACCAGCGTGAGACGACGCTAATTTGGGACCGTCAAACGGGCGAGTGCGTGTATAACGCCATCGTTTGGCAGGATCGACGCACGGCCGATTACTGCCAGTCGCTGAAAAATGATGGCTGTGAGGCTGCGGTAGCGGACAAGACAGGCTTGCGGCTGGATCCGTATTTCTCAGGTACCAAGATCGCGTGGATCCTGAATAACGTGGAAGGCGTGCGCGCGCGCGCGGAAGCCGGAAAACTCGCTTTCGGCACGATCGACAGTTTCCTCTTGTGGAGGCTGACCGGCGGCCGTGAGCATGCAACGGATGCGACCAACGCGTCGCGAACGCTGCTATTCAATATTCACACGCAGGAATGGGACGAAGATCTGCTCAGGATGTTCTCGATCCCGCGTGAACTTTTGCCGGAAGTAAAGGATTGTGCCGCGGATTACGGTATCGCAGTCGACGATTGTATCGGTGGCAATACCCCTGTCTGTGGCATTGCCGGCGACCAGCAAGCCGCCCTCATCGGACAAGCCGGTTTCGAGCCTGGCATGACCAAGAGCACATACGGAACCGGCTGTTTTGTCATTGCAAATACCGGTGACACAGCGTTGCGCTCGAGGAATCATCTGTTGACGACCGTAGCGATGCGGCTCAACGGTGCCGTGACCTTTGGGTTGGAGGGCAGTGTGTTCGTTGCGGGGTCGGCCATGCAATGGCTGCGCGACGAGTTGCGCATCATTGATTCCGCACCGGAGTCTGAAGAGATAGCGCGTCGCACGGGGGTTGTTGAGGATGTTTATGTCGTTCCGGCGTTTGCAGGCCTTGGCGCACCTTACTGGGATCCTGCTGCGCGTGGCGCTGTCCTCGGACTGACTCGTGGTAGTGGCCGCGACGACGTTGTGACCGCTACTTTACAGTCGGTCGCGTTCCAGACGTGTGACCTCATCGAAGCCATGTCAGACGATGGCATCAAGCCCAGCGTGATTCGTGTCGATGGTGGCATGGTCGCGAACAATTGGTTCCTGCAATTTCTGGCGGATGTGCTGAACGTGCCGGTGGAGCGACCGTGCAACGTCGAGTCGACCGTATTGGGTGCAGCGTACCTTGCCGGGCACCACGCGGGCGTCGTCGAATCGCTGGCCGCCATCGGTGATTTGTGGCAGCAAGATTCGCAGTTCGCGCCTGCCATGCAGGCACCGCAGCGTGAGCGCCTCCTCGTGGGCTGGCATGACGCTGTGCGCCGCGTGCGGTCGGATGCCTGATCTTGTTGCGAGTCCGACAAAAAATCGGCAAGTATCGCATCCTGGGCCGCATCGCGACCGGGCCTCTCGCCGACGTTTATCGCGCCTATGACACGATTCAGAAAATCAAGGTTGCCCTCAAGATTCCGAAACAGGATGAGCACACGGGCCACGATGAGTTTCTGCACGAGGTACGTGTCGCAACCAGGTTGCACCACCCGAACATCCTGTCGGTGCTCAATGCCAGCTATATCGATGAGCATTTCGTAATAGCGATGGAGCTGGGTGAAGAGTCGCTCGCCGATCGCATCGAGAGGCGCACGTCGACTTCGAGCAAGCTGGATCTCGCCAGGCAGGGATTGCTGGCCCTTGCGATCGCGCACGAGCACAAGATTATTCACTGCGATATCAAGCCGGAAAATTTCATACTGTTTCCGGGTAACCAGCTAAAACTTGCCGACTTCGGGTTTGCCAAGCGGTGCCTGCGTACCCTGAAGGCCTCCGGCTCCGGAACGATCGATTACATCGCCCCGGAACAGGCGATGGGGCGGCCGAAGTTCCAGTCTGACGTGTTCTCGATGGGCCTCGTTTTGTATCGGCTGTTCTCCGGAAAGCTCCCCGACTGGCCGTTTGAATGGCCCCTGGCCGGGTACGACAAGCTACAGGCACGTCTGCGGCCCGAACTTATCGATGTGCTGAAAAGATCGATCCAGCTGGATCCGTCGAAACGCTACCGCACGGCAGTTCAAATGCACGCCGACTTCGAGCGGCTGCACAGCCATGCCCGCAAGCAAAAGCGGCCAAGAACAAAGAACGGTTCCAAACGCGGTACTTCATGGCGGCAAATGCAGTGGCGGGAATTCCAGCGACAATTCAAAAAACAACTCGATACGCAGCACCAGTGTCGGCGATGTGAAGGACCTGTGTCCGAAAGTATGCAGGCTTGCCCGTGGTGTGGTTTCGACAACCCGTCGCGCGGATCAGAAACTCGCATGCCGGCCCACTGTCCGCGCTGCGAGCGCGGTGTCAAGAACGACTGGAACTATTGCGCGTGGTGCTACGGACCCGGGTTTGAAGAGGAGGCAACCCGTAGCTACCCCGACAAACGCTATACGGCGAAGTGCGCCAAAAAGCGCTGCCGAGGGCCGCTCATGCCGTTCATGCGTTATTGTCCACACTGCCGCATGAAGGTTCGGCGTCCCTGGAAACTCAGGGGAAGCCGCCACTCATGTAAGGCCTGCAACTGGGGTATCGCGCATGAATTCTGGAATTATTGCGCCTGGTGCTGCGAACCTGTGAGACGCAAATGAGCGGTGATGAACCGACAGAACAACATGACCTCCTGGTTCTCGACGGTGCGCTTGAGCCGGACCAGGTTGAGGTCAATGTCGCTGGCGGTTCAGCAGTTGCCTGCACGCAGAAGGAGCCCGGGAAGGAGACGGAGAATGAGGACACGGTTGCCATCATTCCGTACGGGCCCGGCGCAGCAGTGCTGGTCGTTGCTGACGGTGCGGGTGGGCTGCCTGCCGGTAAGCGCGCATCCCTGACTGCAGTTACGACGCTGGCGGCATCGCTTCAGGCCGCCATGGACAAAACGCTGCTGCGCACTGCCATCCTCAACGGTATTGAGGCTGCCAATGAGGCTGTGCTTGGGCTGGCCAACGGTTCGGCGACGACGATGACGGTGGTCACCATCGAGGGCCTGGTTGCGCGTTCTTATCAGATAGGCGATTCTGAGGCACTGGTTGTTGGACAGCGCGGACTGATCAAGCTGCAGACAACGGCACACTCACCAACAGGTTTTGCCGTCGAAGCGGGATTCCTGGACCATAGGGAGGCTCTGCACCACGAAGAACGCCACCTCGTCTCGAATTTCCTTGGGACAAGCGACATGCGTATCGATGTCGGCGCGGGCATAGAGCTGCAATCGCGAGACACGGTGCTGGTCGCCAGCGATGGCCTGACGGACAACGTGCACCTCGATGAGATTATCGAGCACGTGCGAACCGGCCAGCTCGCGGAGAGCCTCCGGTCGGTCGTGGAGCTGGCATCAGGTAGAATGGTGGGGCGGAGCCCCGGACAGCCCAGCAAGCCGGACGATTTGTCCCTGATACTGTTCCGCAAACCGGATCGCGCGCGTATTATCGGTGGATGATGTCATTCGGCGGGAACTCGGCGCCCGGTTTGGGTTCCAAAAGATACGATTCGGGAGGAAAACGATGACATTACACACCCGGAAATACCCGAAAATTGCAGTGGCCGCCCGTACCTGCCTCGCTATAGCATGCGCGGGGCTGCTGGCTGTGGGCTGCAGTACTCAGAGCGGCATGACGGGTTCCAGCGGTGGCTCCAGCGGCGGTTCCAGCGGTGGCATGGAGATGCCAGGCGGTGGATCCTCAGGCGGCGGTTCGTCGGGCGGCGGTATGCCTCCTCCCGGTGGATCTTCAGGTGGATCTTCAGGCGGGGAATCGGGCGGAGGTATGCCACCTCCCGGCGGTTCCTCAGGCGGCTCTACGGGCGGTTCAACGGGTGGTTCCATGGGTGGTTCCTCCGGTGGCGGCTCCTCGGGCGGCGCGGTCGGTGGAATGGAAGGCATGGAAGGTGTCAGCATTCCTGGTGGTGGCGGCGCCGGCGGTGAGAGCGACAGCCAGTGTGATGATGGCGGTGTTACCGGCGGTGGCATCGGGGGCGGCATGGACTGCGAAGATGGCAGTGGTGGTGCCGGCGGTGTTGGCGAATTCCCGGGCGGAGGGGATCCCGAACAGGCCGAACAACTCGGTAAAGAGCTCGACAAGTCGCTCGGGGAATTCGATGAGTCCCTGGGCCAGGAACAGCGAGAAATATCCTCGACCACGCGGAATACTGAAGGCTTTGATACGGGAACCGGCGGTAATCGGGGCGGCTCGATCAGCCTCGGCGAGCAGGCTGCTGGCGCCATGGCGGGTGCGGGCAGCAGTGGTGGCGGAAGCGGCGCCGGCGGTGATTCGCCAGGTGAGGTTGGCGGTGGAGAAGCACTTGCTGGTCTGGATCAGCAGGAAGTCGCAAAACGCACGCCCGATGACATCGAGGCCCTCATCGATGATGATATTGTTGCCAAGCAGCTCCGTGAGGCGGCGCTGGTAGAAGAAGATCCCGAGTTGCGTGAACGCCTGTGGGATGAATACCGCAAGTACAAGGGTATGTAAGGAGAACAATCACGCACTATGCTGAGGATATCGCTGCTAATAATACTGCTGTGCCTGGTTGGCGCCGGTTGCACGGTCAACGAAGTAATCGTTGCTGACGAAACGGAGCTTGTTGTTGCGGATGAACTCGCGGACGAATCCCGACTGCTTGATATCGGGATCGTCGAGTTTGCTCCGGGCATAGACGAAGATAACAATCCCAGGAAGTCGGGCGTTTACGAAGAGATACGTTTCGCGGAAACGAAATATCTCGCGTATCACCTGAAAACAACCCTGCAAGGCACTGGCCATTGGGGTGCCGTGCGCGTCATTCCATCGCGGCAGGCGTTCACCGACATTGTTATCAGCGGCGATATCGAGAAATCGGACGGCGAATTCGTTGTACTCAATATCTCGGTCGAGGATGCAACCGGTGCTCATTGGTATGACAAGTCCTATGAGACTCAAACAGGCGTGACTTCGTATTCGGAACGTCGTGACCGCCGAATGGATCCCTACCAGAAGGTATTCAACGATATAGCCAACGATTTGCAGGCTTATGCCGACCTGTTGGAACCTAAGAAGCTGCGGCAGGTGAGGCAGGTATCCGAGTTGAAGTTTTTTGCCGATATGTCGCCTCTGGCCTATGGGCAGCATCTCGAGGCAGACGATGGTGGAACTTTCAGCGTTGTAAGATTGCCCGCGGAAAACGATCCGACTGTGGCGCGGCTCCGGCAGATTCGGGAGCGTGACCGGCTTGTTGTCGATACACTCAATGAGCACTACGCGAATTTTTACTACGGAATAGCAATTCCGTATCGTAACTGGCGCAAGACGACTCGACAGGAGTCGATTGCGTACCGCGAAGTGAAACGCTCGGCGCGCATGCAGGCGCTTGTTGGCGTTGTAGTGCTGGCGGGGTCGCTTGCCGTCGACACCGATAATTCGAGCAGTAGTCGTCAGCGCCGGGTAAACCGCAGCCTGCAGGCAATGGGCATCAACGAAGGCCTGAACCGCATCATTGGCGGTATCCAGCGGAGCAAAGAAGCCGACTCGCACGTCTCGACAATTGGCGAGTTGTCAGAATCCTTCGGTGCCCAGGCCGCCCCTATGGTTGTCAACGTGGAAGGCCAGGAGCGGCGGCTTACCGGAACGGCCGCGGCGCAATATGAAAGTTGGCGGCGCCTGCTGAAAGAAATCTACCAGGCCGAAACCGGCTTTACGCAAACGGTCGACGTCGGAGCCCCATCACGTACGACTGAAAATTCTCTGGCAAACTAGCGAAATAAAAGCGGCGTACTATGCTCGATCTCAGCAAAGGGACGCGGTTAGCCGAGCGGTATACGCTGGAGCGAAGTCTTGGCAGCGGCGGCGAAGCTACGACCTGGCTCGCAAAAGACAGGCTGACTCGAGCCCAGGTTGCGCTGAAAATTGTCCCTGCAAATAGTGGCGCCAATGCACGCCTCCACGACGAGTGGCAAACCAACCTCAGACTCATGCACGCGCACATCGTGCGTGTATTCGAGTTCCACGAAGACCAGGGTGCAGCCTTCTACAGTATGCAATTCGTCGACGGGGCTGATTTCGGCGTGCTGACCGGCAGTCCGTTGGCCGACCTTCTGCCACCGGTTGGCCTGGTCGCTGAAGCACTGCGATATGCGCACGGCAAGAATATTGTGCACCGCGATATCAAGGCGTCCAATGTGCTGCTCGATTTCAATGGCGCTCCGTATCTGAGCGACTTTGGTGTGGCAGCACCCGTCGGGTCACTGGCTGCCGGTGGATCCCCGATAGCGGCCAGCCCCGGCGCTCTCCGCGGCGAAGCTGTGCAGCCGGCGGATGACATATTCGCGCTGGGCAAACTCATCTATGAGTTGATTTCCGGTGCCCCTCCGCAAGCGAAGAGCGACGCTGTGGGCGGGCCGGAATATCAAACCCTGATTGCCGCGAGTGGCGAGGACGTTCCTGCGGCGATACGAGACCTGGTCGCATCCATGCTTGAGGATGACGCGGGCAAGCGACCCGATGCGGAAGGCGTTGTTGATGCCCTGCGGCAAGCGGGATTTCCGCCGGGGGCAGCGCGATCACAAATTACCGCAAGGCCTGTTGTTTCCGACGAACGAATCGAGAGTGTAGCCGCTGTCAGGCGATCGCCGACGCCCGCAGCAGGTCAGATCGGTATGGAGCCTGCGGAATCCGCTGGGATCAGCCCGCGAACACTGGGTATTGGCTTGGCAGTCCTCGCCGTCGCGCTTCTTGGCGTCGTTTTTCTGCTTCCCGCGGTGACCGATAAAAAGAGCGGCCCGACCAACACCAGGCTGGTGCCTGAGGCAGGTACCTCGGCGGGCGAATCTCCGGCAGCAGCCGATATTCCCGATGAAAATGACATGACGGGGGGCAACCGGGTCACGCGCGAATACGTGCCGGAGAATACGGCGCTCGACGGCGAAACAATTGAGTTCAACGAGAACGATGCCGACTACACGGATCTCGATGATTCGGGCAAGCTGCGTTACAAAGTCGATATGAGTCTGGGCGAGTTGCTCTCGGACTTCGAGACTCTTGAGCGGCGCGCAGTTCAGCGCTGGGCGGCGGTAGCGTATCGTCGCGCACAGGATTTCTACAAGAAAGGCGACGATGCATATCTCAGGAAAGAATGGGCCGCGGCCGAGGTACATTATCTTGACGCGTTGTCAGTTCTCGAACCCCTGTTCGACCAGGTAGAGCCGGAGTTTCAGAAAGCGCTGACCGGTGCATCAGTAGCGTTTGAGGCAGGTGACAGGGCTGAAGCTTTGCGGTTGTTCGAACTCGCGGTAGCGATCACACCGAACAGTCCGGCGGCACGAGAAGGGTATGAACGGGCGAAAAACCTGGAAACGGTTTTGCAGCTTGTCGACCAGGGACTCGAGTATGAAGAGGAGCTCGAACTCGACGCCGCCGAGGCGAGTTTTCAACAGGCGGTCGATCTGGATCCTGACTGGGTGCCAGCGCAGGAGGGGGTGGAACGCGTGCGGATTACGCGCACGAAGATCCAGTTTGATTCGCGCATGAGCGAAGGCATCGAAGCACTGGCCATCGGCGACTATCTAGGGGCTCGCGCCGCATTCCGGATGGCTGAACAATTGATTCCAGGCTCGCCTGAGCCGGCCGACGGGCTGTTGCAGGTTGACCAGGGTCTGCGACTGGACAACATCAACACGCTTGAGCAGGAAGCCTTGGCTCTCGAACGATCTGAGCACTGGGATGCAGCGGCAAAAACCTACGAAGAAATTCTCAAGGTCGATAGTAACCTGTCGTTTGCGATGGATGGACTTGCGAAGTCCCACAGAATGAGCGAGTTGCACATGCAACTTGATGACTACATCAAGGATCCCGATCGGCTTGCAGTGCCGTCTGTCATGAAGCGTGCGACGACTCTTTTGGTGAATGTCACACGAATGGCCGAAATTGGCCCTCGCCTGGAGGGACAGCGCGACGAGTTGTCACGATTGCTGAAACGCGCGGCGACGCCAGTCTCGATCGAGCTGGTCTCTGATAACCTGACGTCAGTATCTATTTACAAGGTTGGCGTGCTTGGCAACTTTGCGAACACGCGGCTCGATCTGCCACCCGGGACCTATGTGGCTGTGGGCGTGCGGCCCGGATATCGGGATGTCCGCCTCGAGTTTCGCGTCGCGCCTGAAATTGACATGCAACCTGTCGTCGTTCAGTGCGAGGAACCGATTTGAAATTCGATCATCTGATAATCAGGGACGTCGAAGGCGAGCGCCGCACAGATGCCCGGGACTTGCCACTTCGTGTCGGTACCAGCAGCGAGTGTGAGCTCCGGCTGCCCGGTCCGGGTGGTGAGCCTGTTGCGCTCCTGGATCTCCTTGATGGCATGCCATTTGTGCAGCCTGTCGGCCGAAATACGTCGTTGACCATAAATGGTGCGCCTCTCGATACGAGTCGCCGCCTTGCTGATGGTGATGAGTTGCAGTTCTATGGCAGCCGGATTGCCGTTGTGGCTGGTGATGACCGGGTGGTACTGGAGGTGCGCCTCGAAGACAGCGCCTATGTGACGCGTCCACCGGATATTCCGGAAGACGTCGAGATCTTGGATGAAGAAGCGATCGCACCCACGGCATTTTCGAGGGCCGCCGACACCGCAGCGAGAATCCACAAGGAAAAGGAAAGTCCGCTCAAATACATAGTTGGCACGGGCCTGGCAGTACTCTTGCTGGCGTCATACCTGCTCTTCAGTGCCAAATCCATTGAGTTTGAGATCGAACCGCCGGAGCCGGATAGCTTCAATATCGACGGTGGCTGGTTTCGTTTGCCTGTGGGCGACCGGGTTCTGTTGCGCAAGGGGACCTATACGGTCAATGTGCAAAAACAAGGCTACTACGATGTGCAACAAAGTTTCGTGGTCGGCGACGAACAGTCCATGACGCTCAACCTGAGTATGCGTAAAAAGCCCGGGCGCCTCCTTGTGAAGGTAGAGCCGGCCATTGACGCGATTGTTACAGTCAACGAGAGTCAGGTGGGCAAAGCGCCTTTCGGCCCGGTAGAGCTCGAGCCGGGTGAACATGCCGTGCGGGTCGAATCGGATCGATTTCTGCCTTTTTCGGGCACGGTTGATATGCCGGGTCTGGATTTGCTGGAGAATCTCAACGTGCAGCTCGTGCCGAGGTGGGCCCAGGTGACAGTTGAGTCCGAGCCGTCAGGCGCCAATATTTTGGCCGGAGACGAGGTGGTTGGTACCACGCCTGCAACCATCGAGTTGCTCGAAGGTTCACACGAACTCACCGTATCAAAAGACGGTTTCAGCGCCTGGGACGGCGCCGTGGTTGCCGAGCCCAATGTTGCACAGCAGTTGCCTCGCATCGTCCTGCAGCCCGCAGACGCTCGCCTCACGGTAAATACAATTCCGCGTGGTGCAAATATCACGGTAAATGGCCGATATCGCGGCCAGTCACCCCTCACGTTGTCGCTTGCACCTGACATCGACTACGAAATTGGTTTGTCGAAAGCGGGATACGGGGTTACGCGGCGAAACCTGCGACTTGAATCAAACGCCTCCGACTCGATAATGGTCGATCTGTCCGCGCGTCTCGGTACCGTGACAGTCGTCGTGCAGCCTGAGGATGCAACGGTGTACGTCGACGGACGCGCGCGAGGCAAAGGGAAGACAACGGTTCGCCTGAGTTCCGCACCGCACGTAGTGGAAGTACGTCGGCAGGGCCACGTCGACTGGAAACGCACCGTTACACCGCGTCCTGGCTACCCGCAGACGCTCACGGCCAGTCTCAAGTCACTTGAGGCAATTGCTCAGGATCGAATCGCCAAGACACTAAAATCGCCGGCTGGCCAAACCTTGCGGCGAGTCGAAGCCGCGACGTTCACGATGGGTGCCTCGCGTGCGGAGGTAGGACGTCGTGCCAACGAGGTGATAGTCCCTGTGACTATCACTCGGTCGTTCCTGATTGGCGTCAACGAGGTAACCAACAAGGAGTTCACCGAGTTCCGTGCGAACCACGACTCCGGTGCCGATATTCATCCTTCACTCGCTGCGGATAACAACCCGGTCACCAACGTGAGCTGGCAGGACGCAGTGCAATACTGCAACTGGCTCAGCCAGAAAGAGGGCCGAACTCCTGCGTACAAGAACGAATTTGGCGAATGGGTTCCCGTGTATCCGCTGAGCGACGGTTATCGCCTGCCAACGGAGGCGGAATGGGTCTTGGCAATGCGCTACGCCGGACAGAAACAGGCGCGAAAATTTTCCTGGGGTACGAAGTGGCCGCCGCCTGAGGAAAGCGGCAATTTCGCGGGCCGGTCCGCGATAGAGTTGGTGCCATCGATTCTGCCCGCCTATGATGATGGCTATGCTTCAACTGCGCCTGTCGGCAGCTTCAAGCCAAATTCGCTGGGTATCTATGACGGTGGTGGCAATGTCGCAGAGTGGGTAAACGACTTCTATACTGTCCCGACTCCCGGCATTACCACGCCGGTTATTGATCCGACGGGGCCGGATCGTGGCACGAGCCACGTGGTGCGCGGCTCAAGTTGGCGGCATGCTGGCGTCACGGAATTGAGACTCAGCTACAGGGACTTCAGCTCGGAGGCTCGTCCCGATGTCGGTTTCCGTATCGCGCGCTTTGCAGACTGAAATTTCGTGCGACAATTGCGCTCGGCCATGGTCAAACAAAGTGGCCGTGTACAGGAGGTTGTTTTGTGTATCGACTGCAATTAATGCTATTGCTTGTGTTTCTCGGTTCCGCAGCGCTCTGGGCGCAGGACCCGGAGCCGGAAGTTGAGGCCAGTGATGACGACGCTCAGGTCGAGGCAGAGACGTCTCCGCCAGCTGACGAAGTCACTGACGAAGAAATTGAAGAGCTGCTTGGCCTCGATGAGGATTACTCCGAAATCGAGGAAGAGGAATTCAATCCGACTGAGGGTGTTCGTTTCGAACAATCCATCCCGTATCCCACCGATATCTGAACTGCTTACTCGCTGAGTCCTGCCATATGAACAAAAAGAACATCCCGGTTGAATTCGTCTATCAACTTTTTGCTTTGATTATCGCGATCATTATCGTGCATGCATTTTACGTGTCCGTTGTGCGCCCGAATGCGGCAGAGGTGATAGCAGAGCAAAACCTGATGGCGGAGGCGGATCCCGATTTCGTTCGCGAGCGCAGCGTCTGGGTCTTGGTCAAGGATCTCGAGCAGGAGGCCTGTTTCATCCTCATGTTCTGGGCTCTTGCGATTATGGGATACAAGGCGACCAAGGTCAGTGCCGAGCGGAAGCTTCTCGAAGTAGACCTGGTACCCGTACCTGAAGGAATGCGAATACTGCCCGAGGACACGCGCGAGTTTGCTCGGCAGGTGCAAGCCTTGCCGGAGGATCGGCAGAAGATGCTATTGCCTCGTGCCTTGTTGAACGCGTTGCGCCGGTTCGCATCGACACGCAGCATCCAGGACGTATCGGCCAGCACGCATACCATTTGCGACTCGGAGGCTGAGCGTCTCGAATCCGAGCTGTCCATGATCCGCTACATATCCTGGGCAATTCCCTCGATCGGATTTATCGGCACGGTACGCGGTATCGGTGAAGCTTTGGCGCAGGCCGACAAGGCGGTCAAGGGCGATATCGCCGGCGTGACGCAAAGTCTCGGTGTAGCCTTCAACTCGACGTTTATTGCGTTGTTGATCAGCATCTTTCTTATGTTCCTCGTGCACCAGCTGCAGCTCATGCAGGAACGACTGGTGTTCGACAGCGAAAGCTACTGTGACGACAAGGTGATTCGTCATCTGAAGGCGGACTGACGTACGAACGGATAATCACGTGACCTTGCTGGCAGCACATCTAAATGACCCGGGAATCCTGTTCACAGACGGGGAGCGAATCCTGTGCCGTGAACCCGGCTTCGCGTTGCTAGGGGACGAAGGGCTGACCACCGGTCGCGAGGCGTGGGCAAGCGCCAGTCTCGAGCCGCGCCGAATCCAGAATCGCTATTGGGCCGACCTGCGCGCGGAGCCGCTGGTGGACAATCGCTTTCGGCACCTGACTGCGGCTGATCTCGTTAGCAAGCAACTCGAGCAGTTGTGGAATCGTGTCTCAAAGCCTGGAGATCGGCTCGCGCTGGCAGTACCGGGATATATGAATAACGACAACCTTGGCTTGTTGCTGGGTATTGCGATGGACCTCGACATTCCGGTCGTCGCCATGGTTGATGCGGCGGTGGCCGCCACTCGCCGTCAATATATCAATGCGGTGCCGGTCCATGTCGACCTGGCCCTGCACACGGCAATGTTGACGCGACTGCTGCAGAACGGGCAGGCTCAGTTTGAGCGTGGCGCTGTCGTTGAAGCGTCAGGCATGCTCAATCTTTACGATGTCTGGCTGCGCACGATCGCTGAAACCTTTGTCCAGCAATCTCGCTTTGACCCGTTGCATACTGCAGAGACGGAACAGGTCTTGCAGGACAGTATTCTTGATTGGCTGAAGATTGCCTCGAGCCAGGATAGCGTGCTGATGGAAGTCGACTATCGGGGCATCAAGCACAGTGCCGAAATCGAGTCTTTGCAGCTGGTGTCGGCTGCTGAGCCTGTCTACCAGAACATAGTCAGCAACTTGCGGGCACTGATAAGGGCGGGCGAAACACCAGCGATCCAGCTCTCCGATCGTGCGGCAAGAATGCCGGGCCTCGCGGACACGCTTAAAGCTCGGGTCGGCGGCGAGATATTTATTCTCGAGCCAGGGGCTACTGCGCGCGGCCTTGTGGCACGATGCTCGGAAAACCGCCCGGGTAGCGCGGTAACACTGGTTCGGCATTTGCCCTGGGACCAGTCGCCGGTTCATGTCGACGCGGATCAAGAGCATGGAGCCGCACGTCCAACCCATGTGCTGGTAGGCAATAGCGCGACGGCGATCGATTCGTCCATGCTTGTACTGGGAACGCATCCGGCCGAGAGTGAGCGGTGGCTTGATCTCCAGCAGGACATGCCAGGCGTCTCACGCCGGCACTGCGAAATCGCGTTTGCAAACGGCCAGTGCGTGGTGACGGATCGAAGCCGTTACGGAACGTTTCTCAATGGCCATCGTGTGGATGGTTCGGCCGTCCTGCAGGTTGGTGATGTTCTTCGGGTTGGCACTCCTGGTGTGGAAATGCGCATGATCTTCGTGGAGCAACAGGATGGCCCGTAGGCGAAGATCTACCGAGGTTTTCAGCATGTCCTTCCTGGACTGCATGAGCTGTGGTTTTGGGGCAGTGATCCTGTTTTTCATGATCATTAACTCGCATGTCAACGCCACAACGGAGAATGACAATAGCGAGTTGATGGCCGAGACCAATCGCCTCGAAATTGAGGTTCTGGAAGGACGCAAGAACCTGGCGCTTGCGCGTAATACCAAGCAGAAGCTCGAAGTCGAAAAGGAAGATGCCGAGAGCAAGATCGCACAGATAATTGCGCTGATAAAGGAACTGCAGGCCGAACTCGACAAGTATGATCAGGACACGCTTGCAAAGATCGAGCGCGTCGAGAAATTGCAGTCGGACATCAAGTCGCTCGAGGAGGAGGTCAAGCGGTTGCTGGCGATCAAACGGGAGCAGGATGCGGCTGGGGAACAGATTCGTGAGTTCAGGGGTGACGGTGATCGCCAATACCTGACCGGGCTCAGGCTTGGCGGCGAGCGCACCCTGATTCTCGTCGACCGGTCTGCGAGCATGCTCAGCGACACGCTCGTCAACATTATCCGCCGCCGCAATCTGCCTGAGGCTGAGCAATTACGCTCGCGTAAATGGCGCCAGGTCATCGCGACGGTAGACTGGTTGACGTCTCAGTTCAGTGAGGAAGACCAGTACCAGGTATACATGTTCAACAATGTCGCCGAACCGGCGATCAGGGGCAGTGAGGGTGTCTGGCTTAAGGCAGAGGATGGTTCGCAGCTGGACGAGGCTGTGCGAGTCCTGCGGCGCACTGTGCCGAAGAATGGCACGAACATGCATTCGGCCTTTGCCGTGGCCAAGACGCTGTCGCCCCGACCCGACAACATAATTCTTCTTGTTGATGGCATGCCGACAATGGATGCTGCGACGACGGACAAACGGGTGATTGGCGCGTCCGAACGCCTTAACCTGTTCAGCCGCGCCGTTCGCGAGTTGCCTTCGGGAGTTCCCATCAACGTCATGCTGTTCCCAATGGAAGGCGATTTCGACGCACCGATTTCCTTCTGGTCGCTGGCGCTGACAAGCAACGGGTCGTTCATGACCGTTAGTCGTGACTGGCCATGAGGAGACGCTGATATGGCTCGTCGCCGAAATGTGGAAGCATTCAGCCTGTCGTTCCTTGACTGCATCTGTTGTGGCTTCGGGGCAATTATATTGTTGCTCGTGCTCAGCAAAATCTATGAGCCCGTTGTCATCGAAGAAGCAGAGGAAAACCTGGAGCAGCTGATTGCCTTGTTGCAGGAGGAGCTATTCAATCTCCGCGGTGAATCGGTCGTCCTGGATCGGGAACTCAAAATGGTCAGCGAGGATGCGGCTTCGACAAGGCTCGAACTTGCTGAGCTGCAGGGCGACCTCAATCGAATTCGCGGCCAATATGAGGCGAGTAGACAGGAAGAAGAGGCGACGATCGACGAGGGCGAACTGCGCGTGGCGCGGCAGCGCCTGACCGAAGAGATGAAACGCCTGTTGCCTTATTACAAGCGCAGCAACGAAGACGCTGTTGCCGGTATTCCCGTGGACAGCGAGTACATCATTTTCGTCATCGATACTTCGAACAGTATGATCAATTACAACTGGGGGCTTGTGCAGCGCAAACTTCGTGAGGCGCTGGATGCGTATCCGACCGTCAAGGGTATACAAATCATGAATGACGACGGCATGTATATGTTCCCCGAGTATACTGGTCGCTGGATCCCCGACACGCCCGGGCGGCGACAAGCGATTGTCAGTCGCATGCGTACCTGGTTCGCGCAGAGTGACAGTAACCCGGTTGATGGCATCCAGGCGGCTATCGAGACCTACTGGGCGGCAGACAAGAAGATCAGTATCTATGTTTTCGGCGATGACTTTGCCGGTGACTACAATATCGATGCTGTCGTCGCCACGATTGACCGTCGCAATCGGGCAGGCGCCGACGGCAAGCGACGCGTGCGATTGCATGGCGTCGGGTTTCCACGCGGTTTCCGCGGTGGGGGGCAGATTCCGCGCTCGGCCAGTCGATTCGCCACGCTGATGCGCGTTCTCTGTGATCGCAACGGCGGTACCTTCGTCGCGCTGGCCGACGAGAACCGCTAGGCATTCGGCCACTATTTGCCACAATTGATCGGCAGCTTTCCACGATAGCGTCGTTTCTGCCGCCCGATTGGGTCGTGTAATGAACTCCGAAGCAGGCCACAAGGCCAGCATATCGAAAAGGAGATCATGCACATGCGTAACACAATCATTGCCGTCGTCGCGGCAGCCTCAATCCTGTTTGCAGCGCCTTCGCAGGCCGCAGGCAAGTCTTCCCGCCAGGAGAATATCGGTGTTGGTTCAGGCGCCGTCATCGGAGCGCTGGCTGGTGGGCCCGTTGGTCTTGTCATCGGTGCTGCATTGGGCGCAAAGATCGGCGATACGCTGCACCAGAAGAATGAACATATCGACTACCTGCAGGGGTCGGTTGATGAATCTGAGCAAACGGTTGCGAATCTCAACGGCAACATCGATACGTTGAGCAATGAAATCGAGCGCCTGCAGAATGTCGCACGCCCCGAACTCGTCAGCCTCCTGCAAGCAGGCATTGCCATGGACCTGCTGTTCCGCACAGATGAAGCCGTCCTGGTTGATGTGACCGGCGATCGTCTCGCGCAACTCGCGCAAACGATCGTCGATATGCCGGATATTCATATCAAGCTGGATGGTTTTGCCGATGCGCGCGGCGATGCGGAGTACAACCTTGCACTGTCCGAAAGACGCGTCGAATTCATCCGCGATCAGTTCGTGGCGGCGGGAGTAGATCCCTCACGAATCAACGTCAGCGCGCATGGCGAATCACCAGCGCAGGACGAGTCCCTCGATAGCTACGCGTTGGAACGCAGGGTGAGCGTCGAGTTGTTTATCAATGAACGGCAGTCGATGGCGTCGAATCCGAACTAGACTTCCCTGTGACTCATCTGAGTCTCCGCTTGGCCGGCCCTGTAATGGGGTCGGCCTTTTTCTCTGGCGAAAGACACTTGCCGTTGCTAGTGTTTGCGTATTATCAGGCAGGCCAGCCAGGAACGAGCCATGACAAAAGATCTCGCCGGACGAAAATGCAAACCGTGTGAGGGCGGCGTACAGCCCTTGACGCGCGAACAAAGTCAACAGCTTCTGAGTGCCCTGCATGAGGGGTGGTCGATTAGCGAAGACGGGCTCAGCATCGTGCGCAGTTTCCAATTTCCGGCGTATAGCGGAACGTTGGGCTTCGCCAACGCCGTCGCCTGGATCGCGATCAGCGAGGATCATCACCCGGTTCTGACTATTTCCTATGGTACTTGCGAGGTGAGCTACACGACACATGCGATCGGTGGGTTGTCGGACAATGACTTTATTTGCGCGGCGAAGATAGACCGGTTGGCGGAGTCCACATTGCAATGATCGATATCCGAGATATAGAGGCGGCAGCAGTGCGGCTTGCCGGCATTAGTGTTCGCACCCCGCTACTACAAAATTATGCTCTGGATGAAGCGGTCGGTGGCAAAGTGCTCATCAAGCCCGAGTGCCTTCAGGTTACAGGTTCATTCAAGATACGGGGTGCGTACAATTTTCTAAGTCAGCTATCGCCCGGCGAGGCAGCAAAAGGAGTCGTCGCGTTTTCATCCGGAAATCATGCACAGGGTGTCGCGGCAGCGGGATCCATGCTTGGCATCAAAACAGCGATCGTGATGCCCGAAGACGCGCCAGTTGCCAAGCTCGAAAACACGCGGCGCCTGGGAGGTGAGGTCATAACCTACGATCGCTACACGGGTGATCGGGAAGCGATCGCCAGGCAGATAGCGGGCGAGCGTGGAGCTGTCGTGGTGCCGTCGTACGATCACGATTTCATCATCGCCGGGCAGGGTACGGTTGGCCTCGAGATCACGGAGCAGTGCGCGGAGCTTGGCGTTGAGCCAGACCATGTCCTGGTATGTTGTGGCGGTGGCGGTCTCATTGCCGGCAGCGCGATAGCCCTCAAGGCACGTTGGCCGGACATAGCGGTACATACGGTGGAGCCTGAAGGATTTGATGACACGGCACGTTCGCTGTTGTCAGGCCAGCGCGAGTGCATCGATGATGAGGCCCGTTCCATTTGCGATGCACTGCAGGCCCACGCTCCCGGAGAACTGACTTTTGCGATCAACAGACGTTTGTTAGATGTCGGTCTGGTCGTCAGTGATGAGGAGGTGCGCGAGGCTATCCGTTTCGCATTTCAGAATCTCAAACTGGTCGCGGAGCCCGGCGGCGCGGTCGCTTTGGCCGCAGTGTTGTCGGGCAAAATCGATGCGCGGGGAAAAACGATGGTCGTCGTAATCAGTGGTGGCAATGTGGATGGCGAGATGTTCGCCGAAATTCAGCGAGAAAAGTCAGGCTGATCCAAATTGTGCACGGCGTAGCAGGGAACGGCCAAACTTCGGCTTCCGGTTGACCGATGTGACGGCCGCGGAATCGCGGCGCCGTTCCGGCCAGGCATCAAGCCACCTGACTACATTATCGATCTGTTCGACGTCCTGCTTGACGCGAGACGGCTGCATCTCACAAAGCCCGACACCTTGTTCTGCCGCGTGGACGAAGTTCTGACTGTCGCGCAATACAGCAATAATCGGAATACCAAGTGAATCGAGGAAGCGCATTAGCTTGCCGAAACTCTTGGTATTTTTGCGCGTGCGGTTTGCGACAACTGCAAGCTTGCGGTCACGACGGTCTATCTTCGCAATCAGGAGGAGGTCTGCGATGCAACGAGATGCGGCATGAATATCCATTGACGACGGGAGCACTGGAACCAGTATGCTCGTCGAGTCGCGCGTCAGTTCGCGAAGGTCGTCGTGACCAATACTTGCCGGTGAGTCGACAAGCAGATTGACTGTGTCGCTCGGAACGCGCAGTTGCCAGCTGCGCGTGGCATGCATCGATTTCTTGTACGCGGCAATGCCGTTAACTGCAGGCAGCTCGGCAGGCCGGCGATCCAGCCAGGCCATTGTCGACGCCTGGGGATCGTAATCCATGATGGCTGGTGCTGGACCGCGTTGCGCGTAACAAGCGGCCAGGTTCGTCGCGAGCGTAGACTTGCCGCAACCCCCCTTGGGGTTGAGGATTACAATCTTGTTCAGGTTGTCTCGTTTTTGAGAAGTCAGCATGTGTACGAACGATATTCCCGCGAATGACATCAATTTCCAGAAAATCCACCCAGAAATCGTTGAGCTAGTTCACATAATACCTCGGAATTACTCAAGTTTCTCTTGATTTTAGGGCTTGTGATGACGATGTGCCCTCAGGAATATGCTCGCCTCGTGAAGCCACGCGCAGGAATCACAGTCACAGTGACGGTCGTGTTGAGCCGTGCTGAGGCTCTCGTTGCGCACGAAATCGACCGCTGTTTTCAATGCGTGAACGAGATCTGGCAGGGGCGTTTGGGACGACGGCGTATTGCGATTCTGATTCAGCCAGCGACATGCCGAACCGAAATCGCAGCGGCGACAATGACTATTCTCGGTGCTGAAATCGCCTTGCAGACGGCAATCTGTGAAGTCGACTTCCCGATCGATCAACCAGCGTGGATATTCGAGTAGCGTCACGACATAGCCCGTGATCGTTCTCGTACTCATCCCCGTTTGTGTCGTCATTTTGCAGACTTTGCGGGCTAGAACATTTCGCTTGGATCGAGAGTATCGTGCGCGGGTTTTTCGCGACTCTTGATCCAGTCACCTGTAATCATGTTGTCGTAGCTAAGGCCAGGGCCGACCATCGGATAGACGCCCGCGTCGCGATCAATAATTACTTCGAGAAACGCCGGTCCCTCGAAGTCCATGAACTCTTGAATCATCGCGGGCAGGTCGTCCTTTTGTTCCAGACGCTTCGCGAATTTGAAACCATCGGCCTCCGCTGCTTTGACAAAATCCTTGCTGTGCAACGACTTGTCGCTGCCGGACATGCGGCCACCAAAGTACAATTGCTGCCACTGCCGCACCATGCCGTCGCCGTAGTTATTCAAAACGATGACTTTTACCGGCGTGTTGTATGTTGTCGCCGTCTCGAGTTCACCGATGTTCATACGGATACTGCCGTCGCCGTCTATGTCGATAACAGTGCGGCCAGGACGCGCAAACTGCGCACCAATAGCAGCTGGCAGGCCAAAGCCCATCGTGCCCATGCTTCCCGAGGTAAGCCAGAGGCGCGGCTCGCGGAAATCAAAATACTGCGCAGCCCACATCTGGTGCTGGCCGACGCCCGTTGAAATGATTGCTTCGCCTTTCGTGAGCTTGTTGATTTCCTCGATCACTGCATAGGGCTGGATCAACTCCGAGCTGCG
>CALDZH010000047.1 GCA_937944275.1 uncultured Woeseiaceae bacterium | reverse complement strand
GCGCAGTCAAGCGCGCAGCCAACCTGGGAAGAAATACACAATGTGCCTCTTCCCGGTTCGGGGATGAACACAGTTTCGACTGCCTGGCCACAATCGGTGGCGAACAACCATTTAACCGTGCCGTCTTTTGAATCGTGGCGAGACTGTAATTCCGGCAAGACGATTTCTGCTTCTTCTTTCAACCGGTCGCGCAACTTCTTGGAGAGGTCCGTCATCTCGTCGAAATCGGTGACGCCGCGCTGGTAAATCCACTGCAAAATCTGCCGCGCGCGAAACGGTTTTTCGTCACGCGCAGCAAAGAACTGCTCGAGCATGTCTTGCGACATGCCGAGCAGGTTGATCTTGTCAGTGTTTAGGGACATCCAGGTCTTTATCGGGTGCGCGGACAAACGCCGTCGTCGCCAAAGAAGAACGCAATTTCGACAGCGGCCGTCTCCGCGGCGTCGGAGCCGTGCACGATATTTTCTTCGATGCTCTCGGCAAAGTCAGCACGAATCGTTCCCGCCTCGGCGTCAGCCGGGTTCGTGGCGCCCATGATCTCGCGATTCTTCGCAATGGCGCCTTCGCCCTGCAGTACCTGTACAACGACGGGACCCGACGTCATGTAGCTAACGAGGTCATTAAAGAAGGGGCGTTCCTTGTGTACGGCATAGAAACCCTGTGCCTGCTCATCGCTGAGGTGCATCATGCGGGCAGCAACGATTTCCAGCCCCGCTTTTTCAAAGCGGCTGTAGATCTCCCCGATCAGGTTTTTTTGTACACCATCAGGTTTGATGATGGAGAGCGTCTGCTCAACGGCCATGTGTAATTCCTTATTTCAAAGTGATGATAATGAGCGCCCGGCGACTGGCCGGGCGCGTAAAGACGTAAACGCGTAATTCTACTATGAGGCGGTAGCGCGTTGAAGCACTTACGCCAGGCCCCTGCCGCATGTCCCTGTGCTCTGAGGCACAGGACTATCCATGCCCTAGACGGTGAAGCTTTCTCCGCAGCCGCATTCACCCTTGATATTGGGATTTCTGAAGCTGAAGGCCTCATTCAGGCCATTCTTGACGAAATCGACTTCCGTACCGTCAATCAGGGCCAATGCCCCCGGGTCGATAACGACTTTGATGCCCTTGTCTTCAAAAATGACGTCATCAGCCCCGATTTCCTCGGCGTAGTTGATGACATATGAGTAGCCCGAACAGCCGGTCGGAGTTACGCCCAGGCGCAGTCCTAGGCTATCTTCGCGTTTTTCAATATAGGAGCGAACGCGGTCAGCTGCCGCGTCCGTCAGTGAAATTGCCATGCAAGTCTTCCAGAAATTTACCTGTGAGGATTCAATTCAGGTTCCGTCACACAATCTCTGCCCAAGCGACCGAACCGCATCTTCTAGGACAAGTATACGTCCGGTTTTCTCCACAGGTACAGGAAGATCTTGCATAAGATCGGCAGAAGTCCACATTGGTAACCCGGCAACAGCATGCCCCTCAAGGGCAGCGCAGGCCGCCTCGGCTCCCGCAATCAGGTGCGGACAGCCCCTGGCACGAAAACGCATCGCCGTCACGATTCCATCCTCCACACCAGCGGACAGCCGAATTCGGACATCCTGATCGCTGATTGAGACGGATTTCGCACCAACCACGTCGCCGGCATGGGGTGTCATCGCAAAAAGCTCTCTGACTCGCGTGCTGTAGGGATTGGTGCTCATGTGACAACCTCCGGAGCCAACTCGCGGAGTTTCTCGATGGCGGCACGATAATGGCCCGCCGCGAATTCAACCTCCGGCATCGTGGTTGGGCGGCCCACACTGAAGCGGATTGCGCTTTGCGCCTGCAAATCCGTCAGGCCCAGGGCGCGGAGCACGTATGACGGCTCCTGGCTCTTTGAATTGCAGGCACTGCCGGTTGCCACCAACAGTGGCTCCAGTGCGAGGAGCAGGCTCTCGCCTTCAATGTCGTCGACGCTGACATTGAGAATTCCCGGGAACCCGTTTGGGTCACCGTTGAGCGTAACGCCGTCGATATGCCTGATACCGTCCCACAACGCGTGGCGCAGCGTTCTCAGGTGCGCGAGATCGTCGTCAATACGCCCAGCGGCAATCTCGGCGGTCATGCCCAGGCCGGCAACCAGCTCGGTGGGCAATGTGCCAGGGCGCATGCGCCGCTGTTGCCCGCCGCCAAACAGGATCGGCTCGACGTGACAACCCGGGCGGTCAGCAATGTACAGCGCGCCAATTCCCTTGGGGCCATAGAACTTGTGACCGGTCAGAGACAGCAGGTCTACGGGCAGCTTGCCGAGGTCGATCCGCACCTTGCCAACGGCCTGCGCGGCATCGACGTGGAACAGGATGTCGCGCTGGCGACAAATATTGCCAAGCGCCTCGATGTCCTGGATTACGCCGGTCTCGTTATTGACGAACATGATCGACGCAAATTGCGTGTCGTCACGCAATGCCGCTTCGAACGCCGCCGGATCCAGCAAGCCGGTTGGACCTGGATCTACCCAGGTAACTTCGAAGCCTTCTTTCGCCAACGTATCGAACATGTCGGTCACAGCCTTGTGTTCGGTCCTCATGGTCACGATGTGCTTGCCGCGATGCGCCCGGTAGCGTGCGCCCCCCGCGATGGCCAGGTTATCCGACTCGGTCGCTCCTGACGTCCAGATCAGGGTCTTCGGATCTATATTGAGCAAGTCTGCCACCTGGGTGGCTGCGTTCGCGATGATGTCCTGCGACATGCGGCCCGCCGCGTGGGTGGACGATGGATTTGCGCAGGTTGCCGCGCTGCACTCGCGCATTCGATCGAAAACGCGCGGATCGACCGGAGTCGAGGCTGCGTAGTCGAGGTAAATATAGTCTTCAGTCATCATTTCGAGTCTTGTCAACGGCCGTCAGGATCCCTCGCAGGATATTGACCTCGTTCTTGTCGGGGCGCGCCCGAATGAAAAGCCGCCGCATACGCCGCATCAGGTGCCTCGGATTCTCGGGATCCAGAAACTGGATATCGGTCAGCACGTTCTCAAGGTGCTTGTAGAAATGCTCCATCTCCTCGCCCGTTGCGGGCGGTGCCTCGACATCGAACACCGGTCCTTCATCAAGCATGCTGGCAACCCGCAACTCGTAAGTCAGCACCTGCACGGCCATGGCGAGATTCAGAGAACTGAAACTCGGGTCGGTCGGTATCGTCAGCAGCGTGTGGCACAGATCCAGGTCGTCGTTATGCAAACCAGTCTTCTCCGGCCCGAACACTGCGGCAACCTTGCCGTTACCGGATTCCTGGATCATGCGTTCGGCGCAGTCTCGCGGCCCCATCGACGGCCAGTTGATGGTCCTTGAGCGAGCACTCGCCCCGGCGACATAGACGCAGTCGGTCAGGGCTTCAGCCAGCGCATCAACAACGGTGGCATTATCGAGAATGTCTGATGCACCCGACGCTCTTGCCGTCGCATCCTCATGAGGGAAATACTTCGGGTTCACGAGTGCCAGATCGCTGAGACCCATGTTCTTCATGGCACGCGCGACCGCCCCGATATTACCCGGGTGGGTGGTTCCGACGAGGACGATACGTATCGACATTTTATGGTACAGACAGCTGAAAGTCGGGTATTCTACCGCCCCTGCGGCCCTGACGGACAGGCCCCGCCCGCCCGAACCGGCCGCGCAGCTCTTTTACATTGACGGAATCGTTTCATGAACGCACTACAGAATGTAGCCGTGATGGCAGCTCGCCGTGGCGGCGCCATACTCATCCGGCACATCCCCAAGCTCGAAAAACTCAAAGTCGAGAAGAAAGGCCACAACGATTTCGTCAGTGATGCCGACCGCGCAGCGGAAGCCGCGGTCATCGAAGTCATCAAGACTCACTATCCCGACCACGCGATCCTCGCCGAGGAATCCGGCCCGCAGGGCGAATCAGACACAGTCTGGATAATCGACCCGCTCGATGGAACAACCAACTTCCTGCACGGATTTCCACAGTTCTGCGTGTCGGTAGGCGTGCAGGTCAATGGCCGCATGGAAGCCGCCGCGGTTTACGACCCGTTGCGACAGGAGATCTTCGCTGCCGCTCGCGGTGAGGGTGCAACGTTGGACGGTCGAAAGATACGCGTTAGTGGCCGCAAGGAAATGGAGTACGCGCTGATCGGAACGGGCTTCCCGTTTCGGCAGAAAGACAGCGACATGGGCCCTTACCTCGAAATGCTGGGCAAGGTCGTCAAGAATACGGCGGGTGTGCGCCGACCGGGCGCGGCTGCGCTCGACCTCTGTTACGTCGCAGCCGGGCGCCTGGACGGTTTCTGGGAGACGGGCCTCAACTCCTGGGATGTCGCGGCCGGCTCATTGATCATCCGCGAAGCGGGCGGCATTGTCAGCGGCCTCGATGGCAGCGAGAACTACATGGATTCGGGCCACATCCTGTGCGGCACCCCGAAGGTGTATGCGGGACTCGCCAAACTCTGCGCACACGACATCAAGGCGATCCTCAAATAGGGACAGTCACCTTATCTTGGGGACAGTCACCGTTTCTCTAGGGCAATTCTCGATGCCTGGTGGGACGTTGGTCCTGCGGAAATTAGGCGACTGTCACCAAGATAAGGTGACTGTCCCCAAATTAAGGCAGATCGTCGATGAGTTCCGGGTTCTTGATCGGCTCGATGAGATCCTGCGGATTGACGTTCAGTGCTAGCGCCGTCGCGCTCGCCGTGTAGATCGACGAGTACGTACCAATGATGATGCCCACGATCAACGCGATCGAAAACGGCGCAATCGACTCACCACCGAGTACCAGCAGTGCGGCCAGTACGAGCAGGGTCGTGAGACCGGTTATCAGCGTACGCGCCAGCATCTCGTTGATCGACGTATTCATCGCGTCTTCCGCCGACACGCCTCGCAGCGACAGGAAGTTCTCGCGAATACGATCGAACGCCACGACCGTGTCGTTCAGCGAATAACCGATCACGGCAAGTACTGCCGCCACGACTGTCAGGTCGAATGGGAAACGGAAAATCGAGAAAAAGCCAACGGTCACTATTGCGTCGTGAGCGAGTGCGGCAACAGCACCTGCCGAAAACTTCCACTGAAAGCGGATCATGACGTAAATAAAGATCAATAGCAGCGCAACAACCATGGCAAGCGCACCGCGTTCGGCAAGCTCGCTACCGACCTGCGCGCTGACGCTTTCGACGCGGCGCAAATCGATGTTTTGCCCACCGGACTCGAGCGTGGTTTGCAGACGCTGCCGCACGCTTTCGGAACTTTCCTGGGGCTGTGGCGGCAGTCGAACCAGTACATCGGTCTCCCTGCCAAAAAGCTGAACCTGTGCATCCTCAAAGCCAGCGTTGCTCAAGCTGCCGCGGATCTGTTCAAGGTCTGCAGGCTGTTCGTAACCGACTTCAAGCAAAATGCCGCCCGTGAAGTCGATACCGAACTCCAGACCACGGGTCGCTAATGAGACGAGCGACACAACCACTAACACGGCCGAAATGGCCAGCGCGATTTTCCGTCGACCCGAACTCAGAAAGTCGATAGTTGTCTTGGTCTTAATTAATCGCATGTCTGATTCCTAAACGGGCAACGATTGCAGCTTGCGGCCGCCAAATATCAGGTTGACGATCGCGCGCGTACCGACGATGGCAGTGAACATCGAGGTGATGATGCCGAGCAACAGCGTAATAGCAAATCCCTTGACAGGACCGGTGCCAATCGCGAACAGCACAACGGCCGCGATCAAGGTCGTTATGTTGGCATCGGTAATCGACGATAAGGCCTTTTCATAGCCTGCATTGATCGCGCTCTGAGGCGGCGCGCCCCCCGCAAGCTCTTCGCGTATTCGTTCGAATATGAGCACATTGGCATCGACCGCCATACCGACCGTCAACACGATGCCTGCAATGCCTGGCAAAGTAAGCGACGCTCCCAGGACCGACAACATCGCGACGATGAACACAAGGTTCGACAACAGTGCGACATTCGCGATCAGGCCGAACGCGCGGTAGTAGATGGCCATGAAAACGATTACGGCGAGAAAACCGATCTTGATCGCGTTGAAGCCGCGATCAATGTTGTCCTGACCAAGGCTCGGGCCGATCGTACGTTCATCAATCGTGTAGACCGGCGCAGCCAGGGCGCCGGCACGCAGCAGCAGCGCAAGGTCATATGCCTCGGCCGGCGTCAATCCACTAATCTGGAATCGGTTCTTGAAAACGCCGCGAATGGTCGCGGTATTGATGACCTCTTCAGTCTTGACGGTGCGCTGCTCCTCGACGCCATTGCGCATCACCGTCTCGCGACGCGACTCGATGAACACGGTCGACATCGGCTTGTTCAGGTTATCCATCGTCGTCTGCAGCATGCGTTCGCCTGCCGCTGAGTCCAGCGTGATGGAAACGATCGGCTGGCCCTGGTCGCTACCGGTTCTCGCATCGATGATCTGATCACCCGACGCGATGACCTGGCGCTTCAGAACCTGCGAGCTTTCATCGCCGCGCCCCGGGTAACGGCGCGAACCGGGCTCATCACCGGACATGTCGACGAGACGAAATTCGAGCGTGGCCGTTGCCGTCAAAATGCGTTTGAGTTGATTCGGGTCCTGCACGCCGGGGAGCTGCACAACGATGCGATCCACACCCTGTCGCTGCACGAGCGGCTCCGCAACGCCAAGTTGATTAACGCGATTGCGCAGCGTCGTCAGGTTCTGTTCGATTGCGAAATCCTGGCGCTCTTTGATTTGCGCTTCACTCATACGCACCGTCAAAGAATTGCCGTCAGCGCCGTTGCCGACAAGCAGGTTCGGGTCCGTGCGCTCGATAATGGCCCGCGCGGCTTGCGCGTCTTCGGCGCTGGTCAGCCGGATCGACAATCTCTGATCCGCAAGATCGACTCGATGACGAATGCGCGCATCACGCAAGCGGTCGTCGAAATCCTGTTGGTAGCCCTTCATGCGACTGTCAATAGCGGTTGCCATGTCGACTTCGAGCAATACGTAGACGCCGCCACGCAAATCGAGACCGAGACTCATCGGATTCAGCCCCAGCTTGCGAACCCAATCGGGCAACCGGGGCGCAAGCGTCGCCGCGACATTTGCATCGCGCTCATACGCCGCCTTCAGGCGCTCCCCGGCGATTTCCTGATCTTCGGTGCTGTTAAAGCGCATAACGACGCGGCCATCCTGGAGAAAGGCAGCCTCTGGTGTGACCCCCGCGTTCTCGACAACGCGAACATACTCGTCGAGCCGCGCTTCGTCGTAGGCAACGCCGTCATTGTCGGCGATCTGAACGGCTTCGACGCTACCGTATATGTTGGGCAACGCCAACAGGCAACCCGCCAGTAGAATGGCGAGAACCAGTGCATTCAGCCACGAAGGGTATTTGTTCATGCTTCGTCGTACGTGCCTTTGGGTACGACCATCGAAACGCTGGCCTTCTGAATCTTGATCTCGGTGTTATCACTGATGGCTACTACAGCGTAGTGCTCGCTGACGCCCGTGATCTTGCCGAGAATGCCACCGGCTGTCAGTACTTCATCACCAACCTTCAGCCCGGCAACGAGTTCCGTGTGCTGCTTCTGTTTCTTCTGCTGCGGTCGAATGAGAAGAAAATAGAAAGCGGCGAACATCAATACCATCATGATGATGAAGCTGGTGCCGTCGCCCTGTGCCGCGCCTTGCGCGTAAGCGTTTTGAATAAAGAAATCCATGAATTATCCCCGAAAAACAGCGCGGTATTATGGCATAAGGGATCGAGTTGGGGGCGAGAATAAAGAACGCAAGCCCTTTCAGGCGTTACGGCGCTACTTTGCGTAGGTCAAACGAAGCTCCGCGGCGAAATCAGCGAGAGTTCCCGCGCCGATCGCCTCCCGAATTTGACGCATAAGTTTTTGATAGTAGTGAAGATTATGAATAGTCGCCAGGCGCGGACCCAGAATTTCTCCGCATTTCTCCAGATGCCGCAGGTAGGCAAGGCTGTAATTTCGGCAGGTATAGCAGCCACACTCCGGGTCCGGTGCGGACGTATCGTCGCGGTAACGGGCATGCCGGAACTTGACGTTGCCACCTGATGTGAACAACTGTCCGTTGCGCGCATGCCGGGTCGGAATCACGCAGTCAAACATGTCCACACCGCGCAGAACAGCCTCGGCAATGTCAACAGGCGTACCAACGCCCATTAAATAGCGCGGCGCATCAACCGACATTCTCGGCATCAATTCGTCGAGGACTTCAATACGCTCTGCCTCGGGCTCCCCAACTGCCAGACCTCCGATTGCATAACCATCGAAACCTATATCCGTAAGACCTGCCAGGGACTCCTCACGCAGGGCACCGTACATGCCTCCTTGCACGATGCCGAATAACGCCTCGCCTCGATCCGGCTCCTTGCTCTTGAGCTCATCAAAGCGCTGCCGGCTACGCCGCGCCCAGCGCAGTGAGAGTTCCATCGACTCGCGTGCTTGCTGCTCGCTTGCCGGGTAAGGAGTGCACTCATCGAAGATCATCGTGACGTCGGCGTTGAGGTCATGCTGTACCTCCATCGACTTTTCGGGCGTCAGGAACACCTCGTCACCGTTGACCGGCGACTGAAACTTCACGCCCTCCTCCGAAAGCTTGCGCATGGCCGCGAGCGAGAACACCTGGAAACCACCGGAGTCCGTCAGAATAGGGCCGTGCCAGTTCATAAATTCATGCAGGCCACCGTGCTTGCGAATGACTTCGGTTCCGGGCCGCATGAGTAAATGATAGGTATTGCCGAGGATGATTTCGGCCCCGTCGGCCGCTACTTCCTCCGGAGTCACACTTTTCACCGTGCCATACGTGCCGACCGGCATGAAGGCCGGCGTTTGCACGTTGCCCCGGCGAAACTCCAGCGTGCCGGTGCGCGCTGCGCCAGATGACTGTCTAACCGTAAGTTTCATGCTGCGCTTTCCGGAGTCAGGAACATGGCGTCACCGTAACTGAAGAAGCGGTACTTCTCACGTACCGCGTGCCGGTAGGCATCGAGTATGCGGTCTTTGCCGGCAAAAGCCGCAACGAGCATCAACAGGGAGGATTGCGGCAGGTGAAAATTCGTAATCATTGCATCGACCGATCGAAATTCGTAACCGGGCAGGATGAACAGGTCGGTTTCCCCGTTGAATGCTGCCAGGTGGCCGCCCGCGGACGCACATTCAAGTGCCCGCACGGACGTCGTCCCGACGGCAATCACGCGACCACCGGCAGCTCTCGTTTCCTCCACTGCATCGACGCACGCCTGACCCACTTCAACCCGTTCGCTGTGCAGCCGGTTCTCCTCGATATGCTCTTCACGCAATGATTGAAACGTCCCTGCGCCGACGTGCAAGGTGACGTGAACGTGGCGCGTTCCGGCGGCAAGCGTTTCGTCGAGCATCGCGGCGTCGAAGTGCAGGCCCGCTGTCGGCGCCGCCACAGCGCCCGGGTCCCTGGCATAAACGGTTTGGTATCGCTCTACGTCTGTCTCGTCCGCCTCGCGCTCGAGGTAGGGAGGCAGCGGCACGTCGCCGTGTGCGTCGAGATACGGCAGCAAATCCACCGAAAACTTCAGCACGAAAAGATCGTCATCGCGGGCAACGACCGTGGCTTCGGCACCGCCCTGGATCATCAGGCGGCTGCCCGGTTTCGGCGACTTGCTGGCGCGAATGTGCACAAGTGCCACACGATCGTTTTCTATGCGCTCAACTAGAATCTCGGCTTTGCCGCCCGTTTCCTTGCGCGCAGCAAGGCGTGCCTTGATTACTCGCGTATCGTTGAATACGAGCAGGTCACCCGCTCTGAGCAGCGAGGGCAGCTCCGCAAATCCCAGATCGGCGATGTCATCGCCAACAGCCAGTAGTCTGCTGCCGCGACGGTCCGACGCCGGATAGCGGGCGATAAGCTCCGGCGGGAGGTCATAGTCGAAGTCCGAAATAAACATGGGCGCGCATGGTAGCAAAGCCACGCGCGCCCATGTGCATTCAGATCGGGTTAATCAGGAACCAACCTCCACAATCACCGTCGGAGCCGGAGCGGCGGCCGGAACCGGTTCGATAATCGTCGTTACGGGCGCTGCTGCAGGAAGAACCTCGATTTCGATAACGTCCTGCAGGTTGCCGTGATAATCGGCCGGAATTTCGACATCAACCTTGACCCTTTTCTTGTCCCGCATGATGCCAAGTTCGAGCTTTTCGCCTGCCTGGTAGGACCCCAGGATTCGCAGAGCATGCCGCACATCCTTTGGCTCTCGCCCATCAATGCTCTGGATTACGTCACCATCACGCAGTTCGAACGCTTCGGAATCCGGCGCCTTCACCACGAGTAATCCCTTGTCGGTACCGAAGTAACGGCCCAGACCTTCGTTCAATTCCACGAGTTCGAGGTCGCCAAGACCCGACTCGACCCAGGGCAAGCCAAACTGCATGTCAAAACGCCCTATCATTTCCGGGGGAACCGCGGGCGCAGGCATCGCATGCAGCTCCTTTGACCCACGATCGCCCAACCAGATGAATTTATTGTCAGCAATGACGCGGGGTTCGACTTCCACGGAACCCACCTTGCCGTTTCTCAGGTATTCGACCCTGAGGACGTCACCTTCCTCAACACCCTTCAGGAAGTCGAGCAGGCGCATGTTGGCTGCTTTGCAGCTGTCTGCGCTCAGTGCCTCATCGTTGACCGACGTCAGGATATCGCCGGAACGCAGTCCCGCTTCACTCGCAGCACTTCCCGGCGACACACCGAGAATCGTCACGCCCTCGACAGGGCCCGACTCGTCACTGCTCTCTATCGTCACGCCGAGTCGCGGCTTGTTGGACATCGCGTAGCGTTGTTCGATTTCGATTATGCGTGGCAGCCTTTCCTTCGTAATCTCGGCAATTTCGCGTGCAGCGGCTTCCATGCGCTCCTCCGCAGCCCGGAGCTTCTCTTCCATCTCCATTTCCCGGGCCTCCGCGGCCCGCATACTTTCCATCGCAGCTTGCTCGCGCTCTTCTTCATAGCGCTGGCGCTCCTCATCGTCCGTCTGCGCAGCCGCCTGGCCCGCAAGCAACAGTACTGTCGCCACCGGCACCACAAGTTTCCACATCTTCATTACGTCGTACTCCTCAAACTCAAAATGCTGCCCGTTGCGCCTGCGCATAGCGCAACTGCAGCAGCGATTTCATCAACCTGACGCGCTCGCGCCAGAAAAGCTCACGATCCGCATCCGACATCTGCACGGAGGGATCATTTAACTGGTAATCAATCGCTGCAATCCGGTCTTCCAGGTCCGAGATCGTCGCCATGGTGCCGGCGCGTTGCACCCTTGGTGCGTTCGGCAACGCACGCAGGTTACTTTCGAGTTCACGCGACTCGGTCATCAGCGTTTGCAGCGCATTCAGCTGGATTGGCGTGCTCGTGCCAACACTGTCCGGAACGACAGGCAGCGTTTCTGCCGGGCCGCGCAGGAGGCCGGGCAACATAATCGCCGCAACCAAAGCGGCTGCCGCTAAACCAAAGCCTGTGTACCAGGTCGAGCGCTTCTGCAGCACCTTCTCTTTGATGAGACCTTCGGCTTCAGCTTGCTCGCGAATGCGGTGCCACACGTCGCGCGGTGGCATCGTATCCGGAAGCCCGCTGAGGCCCCGTTGTAGCGCAGCACTTTCTTCTGCAGTCAGTGCACAAATCATTTCGTCTTCCTTCTTGTTACCGCTCATTCCTGGTAACTCCTGCCTGATAGTCTGTATTCAATTGTCATTCAGTAACTGATGGCCGCGCCTTCTGCTTGCGACGCATCCTCATTCAATTCGAGCATCGGTCTCAGCCGCTGGTATGCACGCGACAGCTGCGACTTCGAAAAACTCTCCGTCTTGCCCATAAAACCGGCAATCTCCTTGTGCGTGAACCCTTCGACATCATGCAGCCAGACCACGGCCCGGCTGACATCCGACAAGCTCGCCAGAGCCGCATCGAGGTCGATCGCGTCATCCGGGTGCCGCGAAATGCCGTGGCTCAGCGCATCACCTTCGGTCACTTCGTGCCAGTCGTCGGCCAGCACCTGGCCCCGCTTCGTCCACGCGGACCGCAGGAACATCAATGCCTTCGTCACAGCTATCCTGCGAATCCAGCTACCGAGGGCCGCCTCGCCCCTGAATTTTGCTATCGACCGCATGATCTCTATGAAGGTCTCCTGGACCAGGTCCTCTGCATGCGCCGGCACTTTCGTAAATCTGAGGCAAATCGAGTACACCGGCGCCGAAAAGGCTCGATAAATTATCTCGTGCGCCCGCGCGTCTCCTGCCGCGGCCCGCCTTACAATCCCCGGATCAATATGTATGTCAGCAAATTTGCTCATATCTGCCATCTTAGATGCTTATCGCCCTCAAAGGGTCGCACAACGGCAGATCCACGCATATACTGTGCGCCTTTCAGGCGGGGCACAGCCCCAGAGAAAGGCCCGAACAGGCTTGCCGGGATGGCGGAACTGGTAGACGCGCCGGATTCAAAATCCGGTTTCCGAGAGGAAGTGGGGGTTCGATTCCCCCTCCCGGCACCAAACTAAGGAAGCGATGAAATACTGTTCCAGCTGCGGTGGCACAGTCGGCTACCGCGTCCCAAAGGACGATAATCGTGAGCGTGCAATCTGCGATGCTTGCGGCCAGGTTCACTACCGAAACCCGTTGGTCGTTGTCGGCTGCGTTGCCGAGCGCGACGGCAAGGTGTTGCTGTGCAAGCGCGCCATCGAACCGCGGTACGGCTACTGGACTGTGCCAGCTGGCTTTATGGAGCTCGGTGAATCAGTTGCGGCAGGCGCTGCGCGAGAAA
>CALDZH010000046.1 GCA_937944275.1 uncultured Woeseiaceae bacterium | reverse complement strand
AGGCAAGGCATGCAGAGCTTTGCTCGCTTTGGTTACACGACGGCGCAAGAGGGCAGGGCATTTGCACCGACAGTAGCGATTGCCGAGACGAAAGCTTCACAAGCCCCGTTACCAATTGACGTAGCTCTCTACGTTGACTATCCGGCGAAGGATCACCTCAAGCAGTCTGCGTATTACAGCGGCAGCGGTTATGACGGCATTGCCTACACGAATGGTCTGCGTATCGCCGGTGTCAAATTAACCATAGACGGTTCGCCCCAGGGCAAAACCGCCTGGCTCAGCCAGCCCTATTTTGTGCCGCCTGAAGGGCAGGACAATGACTATGTTGGTTATGCGGCGATGACTGCGGAACAGGTTGACGCCGAAGTGATGGATGCATTCGCTAACAATCGTCAAGTGCTGGTGCACTGCAACGGCGATGCGGCCATTGATCGCTACTTAAATGCCATTGAAAAAGCCGCGCGAGAATATGATCTGAACGACCGTCGTAATGTGCTGATTCATGGACAAACCTTGCGCAAAGATCAGATCGGTCGGCTGAAGACCCTTGATGTCATGCCATCGTTGTTTCCCATGCATACTTTTTACTGGGGTGACTGGCACAAAGAGTCAGTTTTAGGCCCCGAACGCGCGGCATACATATCACCGACTCGAGATGTGCTCGATGCAGGCATGATTTTCTCTTCGCATCACGACGCACCGGTAGCCAACCCGGATTCGATGCGTGTTCTAGGCGCGACCGTAACCCGCGTTACGAGAAGCGGCGAAGTACTCGGTCCCGATCAGCGAGTTACTCCTTATGAGGGCCTCAAAGCCATTACCATCTGGCCTGCTTACCAGCATTTCGAAGAAAAAGTGAAAGGCTCGATAGAGGTCGGCAAGCAAGCGGACTTCGTCATTCTTTCAGCCGATCCTCTGACGATTGACCCGTTAACGATTGCAGATATCAGGGTGCTGGAAACCATCAATGATGGTCATACGGTATTCGAGCATCCCGACATGGCACCAAAACCTGACGCCATTGTGGGCGGCGATCGCGATGAGCACGGGTGCATTCCTTCAGCCGGATACCAGTGGTGCGAAAAGCTGGGCGAATGCGTACGGCCGTGGGAGTTAGAGATCGATGATCTGACTGAAGAAGCTGGTCAGGAAGACTTCGCGGCTTACTGCAAAGCCGATTAACGATCAGGCATGCGTGTTGACAACGATTCGGCCACGAATCTGGCCGGCGAGTATCTTCGGTGCCAGGTTGAGCAGATCGCTCATTGGTACTTCAGTCATCATCGAATGCAAGAGGTCGAAGTTGAGCTCGCTCGCAAGTCGTTCCCAGGCGCGCACGCGTAACTCGACTGGCGCCATCACAGAGTCCACACCTTGCAGTCGTATGCCGCGGAGAATAAAGGGCATGACTGTCGTCGGCAGGTCGAAGCCGCCAGCCAGACCGCAGGCGGCGACGGTGCCGCGGTACCGGGTTTGTGAGAGAACCTTCGTTAGCATCGTTGAGCCAACGGTGTCGATTGCGCCGGCCCAGGTCTCGGACTCGAGCGGCTTTGCCCGCTCAGTCATTTCCTCGCGCGTCAGGAATGCGCTGGCGCCCAGGGACTTCAGGTATTCGTGGGTATCGGCACGGCCCGTAACTGCCGTCACGTTGTAGCCAAGTCCGGCCAGCAACGCCACGGCAACGCTGCCGACACCGCCCGCCGCACCCGTGACAACGATCGGCCCATGCTCGGGGCGGATGCCGCCGTCCTCGATGGCCATAACGCACAGCATAGAGGTGAGTCCTGCTGTACCGATTCCCATCGCGTCCCGGCTTTCGAGGGCGGCAGGCCGTGGCACGAGCCACTTCGACTGCGTACGTTGGCGTTCGGTGAACCCACCCCAGTGACGTTCGCCAACTGACCAGCCCGTGAGGATGATCGGATCGCCCGGGCTGAATTTGTCCGAGTCCGACGCCAGCACCGAGCCCGCAAAGTCGATACCGGGAACCATCGGATAGCTGCGGATGATATTGCCTTTACCGGTTAGGGCCATGCCGTCCTTGTAATTCAGGGACGAGTAGTCGACCTTCACCAGCACGTCTCCATCGGGCAGGTCGTCGTTCTCCAGGTCCTCGATTTCCGCGCCGACATGGCCATCTGACTCGCGTAATACCAGTGCTTTGAACGTGTCGCCCATCAGTTTCTTACGCTGTTGGGGTGTCGTCGTTGCGGCGTCTTGTGAGGCCTCATTGGCCGCACGAGAAACGGCAAGGGCATCCAGTGCGAGGCAACCAGACGCCGTGACTGCCAGCGGGTTCACGTCCAGCTCGGCAAGCAGCTCGCCCAGGTCTGTCGCGAGCGATGAGAGCGCCATAATGGCGTCGACGACGGCCGCCTTGTCGAGGGCCGGGCGACCGCGGGCACCATCTAAAATGGGTCGCATCGCCAGCTGGTCGAGCATCTCGATGGCGGCGGCCCTGTCGACCGGAGCGAGGCATAGCCGCCGATCCTTGTAGATTTCTATGAACACTCCGCCGCCTGCGACCATGACGATCGGGCCAAACTGCTCATCGATGATGACTCCGAGGGCAAGTTCAACGTCCATCGGCGCCATTGCTGCGATAAGCACGTCCGGACCGAGACGTTTGGCCATGTCTTCGTAGACGCCGGTCAGCGCCGCCTCATTCCCGATATTGACATGCACGCCACCGACATCGGATTTGTGCAGGATGCCCTCGGTAGCTGTCTTCAGGACCACCGGGTAACCGATGGACTGCGCAAGTTTGCAGGTCTCGGCAAGGCTGCCGGCGGTGCCATGTGGCACCACCGGGATGCCGTAATCGGCGAGCATCGCAAGGCCCTCTGCTTCGCTCAAGCTTGCGCTGCGTTCAAGACGCTGGCGCCATTTCTGCGTGATGTTCGCGTCCGGTGTTGGTGGCGCCACGGGAGCCGGACGCGTAATGAAGTCCCGATAATTCATGGCATGGCGCACGGCCTTGAGACCCGAGAGCGTGCCGTCGAGGACGGGAACGCCGGCTGCGGTGGTCCGGCAGGCCAGGTCCTGCGAGTCAGTCCCGATGTGATTCGTCAGCATCACGACCGGTTTGCTGGTGCGGCGCGCTACGCGGCGACAGATACGGGCGAAAGATTCGTGCAGATAAAAACCGGACGTCAGGTCGGCGACAAAGACGCCCATTGCGGTGTCCGGGTCATCGAGCAGGGCTTGCCAGCAGTTCTCGAAAATTGTTTGATAGTTGCGGCCGGTACCCCACGCATCCAGCGGGTTCATAGGTTCGAGCCCATGATCGAGATTGTCCTCCAGAACCTCGACCGTCTCTTTGCTGATTTGTGCCAGTGGCACACCGACGTCGTCTGCAATATCCACTAATAGCTCGCGCTCGCCGCCGGAATCGAAAATTGCGGCCAGGCCTCCTTCCGCGGGAAGCCGTCCACTCGTCAACAGCAATGCCGTCGTTGCGAGCTCGTCTATTGATTGCACCGATATCACGCCGTAACGCTCGAACAGCGCCTGGTACGCCGCATCGTCACCGGCAATGGCACCCGAGTGGCTCTTCGCGAGTCTCGCGCCCTCTGGAGTCCGTCCGGCTTTGAGGATGACGACGGGGATACGGAGTTCGGCCGCGCGTTGCAGCGCAGTGACAAAGGCGCGGGGATCCCGGACTGCTTCGAGGAAAATCGCGATGACCTGTGTCGTCGGCTGTTGCAGCGCGTAGTCCATGTAATCGGCGACGGTCGTTACGAGCTCATGGCCGGGTGAGACGGCGAGATTGAACCGCAGCTTCTGATCGTTCCATAAAAGTGCAGTCAACACCGAACCGGACTGCGCAATCAGAGTGACGCCACCTTCCTGAAGTTCGTAAGGCCGGTGAAACGGGAATGCGCGAACCCAGTGATCAACGTTGTAGAAACCCATGCAGTTCCCGCCAACAATGGGCAAGTTGGCCTCGCGTGCCATTTCTGCGATTCGATGGCGCAGCGTTTTTGTACCGGACTCTACGGGAAGAGCGACGCTGCCAAAAATAACGAGACCGCCGGCGCCGACGTCTATCGCGGCTTTAACCTGGTCTTCGAGTTGCTGGTTACCTACGCCGAGCACGACGAGATCAGGTGCCTCCGGAAGCTCGGAGAGATTTCGGTAGCAGGGCAGCCCCTCGACTTCGTCATACAGCGGATTGACCGGATAGACCTGCCCGCGAAACCGCGACACCTGTAGCTCGAGCACCATGTCATTGCCGGCGACATTAGGAGTCGTAGAAGCGCCAACCAACGCGACCGATGACGGAGCGAGCATTCGACGTAACGGGTGATCGGTTGAGTCAGTCAAGATAACAACATCTGTGTCAACGGGTTTAGCGCCAGTTTAGTCGCGCGTTGAACCGATTCGCAATCGTTGCCTGGTTACTGTCTCGCTTCGATACCGCTGCAATGGAGGAGTTTGTGCGGTTTTTTGCGAATTGCGCCAAAGATTCGAAGGAGGCGGCTCGAACCGTGCATAATCATGCAGGTGAGCCCAATCCCGACGGATAACTTGATGAACCGTGAAGCAGCATTCTGGAACAAACTTGCGGACAAGTACTCGCGACGGCCTGTCGCAGACGAGGCTACCTACCAGAAAAAACTCGAGGTCACGCGGCAGTACTTTCAGCCGGATATGGAGGTGCTGGAGATTGGCTGCGGCACCGGCTCGACGGCAATCGCCCACGCGCCCTGCGTAGGACACATTCGTGCGACCGACTTGTCTACCAGGATGATCGAAATTGCGAAGGACAAGGCAATAGTTGCGGGCATCGAAAACGTAACGTTTGAAGCTTCATCGATCGATGCGCTCGATGTGCCGGACGCCAGCGTCGACGTCGTCATGGCACACAGTGTCCTGCACCTGCTCGAAGACAAGGAGCAGGTCATTGCTGATGTTCATAAAATGCTCAAGCCCGGTGGCGTATTCGTGAGCAGTACGGCCTGCATCGGCGACATGATGCTGCCCCTCCGGCTCATTATTCCGGTGGGGCGGCTCCTGCGGTTGTTCCCGCTCGTGAAAGTCTTCTCAGTTGCCGACTTGAAGACCAGTCTCGAGACGGGCGGTTTCGACATCGACTACGAATGGCAGCCCAAAAAAAGCGCGGCCGCGTTCATCATCTGTCGAAAACCGTAGTTCGTTCCCAGCAGTGTCAGCTGCGCTCAGGCGTTACAAAGCGTTTGAAAAAGTCCGATACGGACAACGTCGCCAAGTCTTTCAGCTCGCCGGCATCAAAGAACGAACCGTGGCAGGACTCGCACTGTTCGAACCAGATATGGGTCTGCTCGGGATCGACGAGCCGATTCATGGCGCCGGCGCAGCGTGGGCACCGATAGTGCTCGATTTCGTTTTGCTTCTTGCCGGTCTTTACATCGCCAATATCGAGTATGGCCGCTGCCTCCTTGTTGCGCATCTTCTCGAGCTCACCGTCGTCAAACCATAAGCCATGACAGGTAGAGCAGCGATCGATCTCGGTGTCGTCGATCATGATTTGCTCCATGTCGGACCGGCACTTGGGACAACGCATCGCACCGGAAAAGTACATGCCGCCGCCACTGGTGCCGCCCATGCCTACGGTGTAGCTTGGCGAGCGCTTGCGGTCTTTCGTGGCTCCCGGACGATGTCGATGGAAAAAGATGATCGCGATCAGCGCGACGGTGATCGCGCCGAGCAGCAGGTAGGCTTCGACGTAAGAAGTCTGCTCGGCGATCACGCCGTAAGTCTTCGAGCCGGCCGACGCGCCAAGATTGGCCAGCGACATGTATATGGCAAACTGCGTGGCCGAGTTCTCGCTGGCGCAGACTGTCATTGCCAGCGCGATCATGCACACCATCGTCACCGGGCCGAGTAACACCCAGGCTGCCAGCATCACCTTAACGTAGGTTGTGTTCTCCCACAGGTACTGTGTCTCTGCGAGCAGGAATGCGTGTAACGCAACAAGCGTAATGGTCAAAACGAGCATTCGCTTGGCGCCGAAACGGTCGATCATAGGACCGAGCACCAGGGCCACCGCGGCACCGCCCAGCCCCATGATGGCCACGAGTTGCGACCACTCCGGCGTCGTAAAACCAAACAGGTTTATTGCCGCGATAGGCATCAGGGCGTGACCGTAGCCGCCGATAAAGCCGTCGAAGAGCATGATCGCCATCAGGACCAGGCTGACGCGGGTCCACAGCACGGCGTTCAGGCCTTTCATCAGGTCCGCGAACGAACTGGCACTGCGTCGCTCGGATATCGCATCGCCGGAACTCCACGGCAAGCGGCGCTCGCCTCGGCGTTCCACCGTCAGCATGAAGCCAAGCAATACTATGGCCTGAACAGCGGCGGCGGCGATTGCCGTGACGCCCATGCCGAACGTGACCAGCATGATTCCGGTCACGGCCGACGTGATTCCCCAACCGATGGCTTTGCCGAATACCATGAAGCCGTTCAGGCGGCCCTGCTCATCAACGGGTGTGACTTCGATCGCCATGCCGTCTACCGCCACGTCCTGCGTGGCGGCGAACACATTAATGAGCAGGCCGAGAATCATCAGCAGGCCAATCTGTTCGGTCGGATTGTCGATGAGGGTCAGGCTGAAGAACGACAGCGTCATGCCGAGTTGAGCGCCCAGCACCCAGGGTCGCCGCCGGCCCATGGCCAGGAACTGGTAACGGTCCATCAGCGGCCCGGACAACAGCTTGAAAGCCCATGGCAAGATGATGACGGCAAGGAAGGATGCGATCTCGCCAGCGCCGACTCCCTGGCTCGCGAGCCAGGCGGGCACGGCAATGCTCATCAAGCCGTAGGGAATGCCCTGTGCAAAATACATGGCCGAGCCGGCCGCGTAGCGCATGCGCGAACTTTCCGCAAGAATCCAGTTTATTTTCATTGTTATTGTTCCATTCCAGAGAAGAGCTTACACACTAAGCGCCCGTATCGAGACCTTGCTCGATCGTATAAATAATGTTGGCGCGATGCGCGCGGGTCTCTGTGTCGTTGCCAGGGCTCGACCTCAATGCGCGCTCTATCTGCCGTAGATTATGCAATGCAGTCGACTGTGACAAATAATCGAACTGCGCCTTTGTGTCGCCACTCACCATGCCGACCAGCCGATTGACGTACTCGAGCTGCAGGTTCTGCCGAAACGTACTTACGCTACTCGGCATGTCATCGCTAAAAATCGCGTTTGTGAGATCCTCGACTACATCACTCAGCGGATACTGGTTGCCGTATTGGCGCGAGTCGCTGATACGTTTCAGGACGACCGGGTGCAAAAGGTGATCCAGCACGGATTTCTGCACGGCCAGTACCAGATCATGGATCTTGGGATCTTCAGTGAGGCCGTAGAAATCGAAATCCCGGCGCTGCTGACGTAGATGAGAATACAAGTCATCCGACGCTACAAACGCGTCTGGTCCGAACACCTTGCTTCGCAGTGCGGCCATGGCACGCCTCTGATCGCTTAGCGCCACAGGGACGAAAGGCGTTGTGGCCCCGGGTTGGTCGACCATCGCCCGGTTTACATGAACGCCACCAACGTAGCGCGACATCGTTCTCGCGGCGCCGGCGAATTCATAGGACATGACCATGTAGGCATTCACGAGCTGCTGGTACGATTTCCCTTCTTTTCCGGTTTTGTTGCGCAGGCCTTCCAGCATTTCATCGACAAGATCCAGGCGCTCGGACGCGTAGGTGATCGCATCTGCACTCATGTCACCGATGTTGACTCTAGGGTCGATACCCGCTCCGGGGGCGCGCATGTCATCTGCATCATTACCGAAAGTTAGCAGTGGCTCGGTTGAGCGATTGAGCAAAGCCGTTCGGCGCGCTTCGCCATCCGGACCATCGAGGTCCGGTGAGTAGCCGAACTCGATCGCCCAGTCGTCATAGCGGCCGGGTTTGACGTCGTAGAAGCCTGTCTGGCTTCGACCCGGGGTTGCCAGGTGGACAGGCGCGTAATCCATCACAGACCCGGTTAGTCCATTCTCCGCGACAAAATCGGCGTCGGCCAATTGCTCAATTGTATAGATCTGGGAGGCTTTCATATTGTGATTGAGTCCAAGCGTATGGCCGATCTCGTGGAGGATCAGCATGCGTATGCCCTCGTCGAGCATGCGAGCCTCCAGTTCGCCACCGAGGCCCATCGACCTGAGCGCCTGCAGACCGAAAATGTTGCTTAGCTGCAGGTTGTGGCCTACGGAACAACGAATTGTTCGGCCAGCGATTCCCTCTGTCGCGCCATTACCCGCAATCGATTCCAGGAGGTCCGCAAGTTGAACCCGGTTCGTCAGGAAAACATTCTCAAGCATGATATCGGCGCCAATGATCTGTCCGGTTCTCGGATTCGTGAAGGCAGGGCCGTAGCCGCCAAACGGCGGTTGTGGCGACGCTGTCCAGCGCAGAACGTTGTAACGAATATCGCCGGCGTCCCAATCGGCATCATCGGGCTGAACCTTTACCTGAACAGCATTCTTGAACCCGGCTTTTTCAAAAGACTGGTTCCAGGCGAGCGCCCCTTTCTTGATGGAGTCCCGGATCTCGACCGGCGTCGTGTTTTCTATCCACCATACGATTGGTTCAACAGGCTCGGAAAGCTCGGCTTCGGGATCTTTCTTCCGCAGATCCCAGCGTATTATCAAATCCCGATAGGGCGCGTGCGAGTGTGATGTCAGATCCGTGACGTACTCCAGGAAAAAACCGACGCGTGGATCGTCAATGCGCGGTTGATAATCGTTGTCGGGCAATTTCACCAGACTATGCTGCAGGCGTACGCTTACGAACCGGCTATCAGTTACGTCCCTCTGACCCTGTACGAGCGGTAGCGGGTTTTCATAAACGTAGTCGACAAATATGTTTGTGTTTTCCGGGTAGCTACGCACCTCGTAAATCTTATTCTTCGTTTCGCTGAGGGTGCCGAGTTCAAAAGTCTTCTCGGCGTTCGGATCAGGGTTCGGCGGCCCCTTGATTTGCTGCAGGCTTTCCTTAAGGAATACGTCGTCGGCTTTGATCAATATCGTGCCGCTTTTCTCATCCTCGGCAACAATTTCCTGGACGGCCATGATCGCATCACTGATGTTGGCCTCAGCAGCGCGGGACAGCGCGCTGTCAGGATCGAAGTAGAAAGAAGCATTGTCATTGACGAATTCGATCCGGTTGAAATGGCGGCGGATGGAAACAATTTTGTTGTCGCCAAACGCACCGCGAAACGTGCCGCCTTCGACGACGCCATCAGTAACGGCAGCGTGGTAGATGAATTCCTGGTTAATTTGGTCTGGGTTGATTGCAAGATAAGTCTCACCGCTCTTCTTGTCGCGATAAACATCGAAGAGCCCTTCGTAGTGATCGCTTTTCTTTACGATGTCGGCAAAGCTGACCGCCTCACCATCTGGATCAGGGCTGCCTGATTCGCCTGAACAACCGGCAACGGCAATCACTAATAGAATTAACCATACTTTCAGATTCATGAGAACGCCCCTTATAGATCCGCGAAAATCTTGTTTTTTTCTATTCGCAGGTCGGGGAATACTACAACAAAAAAAGCACGAGTATTATTGGAATACGCGAGTAACGCTTCGCGCGAAATCAGGCGATGACTCCGAACAGTCGGCCAACGCCGGCAGTCAGCGCCATTGCAAGAGCACCCCAGAATGTGACCCGGATTGCGCCGACCGAAATGGGCGCACCGCCGGCACGTGCAGCGAGACCGCCGAGAAGGGCGAGAAAGAAAAGAGAGGCCGAGGCAACCACGAGCATCAATTGCGGCCCCGGCATTAACCATGCCACCAGCAAAGGGAGTGCGGCGCCCACCACGAACGTACCGGCAGACGAAAATGCTGCCTGAATGGGGCGGGCATTGGAGATCTCCGAGATGCCAATTTCATCCCGGGCATGTGCACCGAGTGCATCGTGATCCATGAGTTGATCGGCAACCTGTATGGCCAACTCCGGCGTGAGCCCCCGGTCTTGATAGATTTCTGCGAGTTCAAGCTTTTCGAATTCGAAGTCACGATCCAAAGACTCCTTTTCGAGTTCGAGGTCTGCCTTTTCCGTATCGGACTGTGAGCTGACGGATACATACTCGCCGGCCGCCATGGACATAGCGCCGGCAACCAGCCCGGCAACGCCTGCAAGAAGAATATCCGAGTGCGCGGCGCTCGCGGCTGCAACACCGATGATCAGGCTCGCTGTGGAGACTATGCCGTCATTGGCGCCCAAAACAGCAGCGCGCAGCCACCCAACTCTATGCGCCCTGTGTACTTCGTGGTGACTCATAAGCGATTTCGTCTATCTAGAAAAACATCTGGAACTGAATGGCACCGCCGCCGAAACCCTGCGCGGCGACCTCGTGACTGATTGATAAGCGTATCTGTGCGTCTGCCGAGAAAGTGTAGCGCCAACCGACCATCACCTTGTCGCGGTAATTGCCGAGTTCATAGCTGTCACCCGGGACGGGAGCTGCGTAAACGATGTCTGGCTGACCGGCCATATAAGCCAAAGTCAATCCGCTCATCGGCCATAGATACTCGTAAAAAACGCCCGCGAGGAGGTCCTGCCGGTCGTAGTTGTGCGCATTAAAGCCGATCGATTCCGCTTGCTGGTCCACGAACTGTGCGAGCAGGCGCAGGCGATGCCGCTCGCCGATAAGGCGCGTATGTTCGACGGCCGCATTGATCACGGTATCGCTGTAGTCGTAGTCGTACCCCGGCGGCCGAAACTCCTGCAACTCGTTGAAGTCGTACCAGCGGATCCATGCCGACCAGGTCCTGCCAGTCTGCGCTGCCTGCGTCAATCTCAGCTGCGCCGTATTTTCACGTCGATTGTGTCTCGATATCTCGGGCGAAAGCGTGGCATCCGCAAAGGTGCGCTCAAAGCCCGTGCCGACCTTGCCGTCGCTATACAGCCACCAGTTGTTGCCGACCCCCAGCCGTATTGCCCACTCCACGGAGACCGGGTCTTTGTCCTGCCGGCCGCCTGAATCGGTTTTGGTACTCCACTGGAAGTCCTCTGACAGCACGCCAATGCGCACGTACTGCTCGCGGTTGTCCATGTAGTAGGTATACCCAGCCGCGATATCGATGGATTCCTTGTTGTACTCCGGGTTTATCATCAGGTAGACGGCGGATGAGTCGAGAATCGAGCGCTCCAGGCCCAGCAGCAATTGCTCTTTGCGAAGTTGCTGCCAGCGGAAGCCATCCCGCGTGAATCGCCCTGCGAATCGCCACTTCTCATTCAGCGGCTGACTGATGTTGATGTCGATATCGGTAAGCAGTTCGTCAGATGCCACGCTGCCGGTATTGATGCGCAGGGAATTGCGAACGAACTGTCGTTGTTCCCATTGGTACTGCCATTCGAGGTCAAAGGCATAATTGACGAACGAATGCAGGTAGAGCATCTGGGTCTGGTAACTGTCCTCGAATGGCCAGCCTTCATCGGGCAGCTGAGCATTTGCACTCGTGCCGACGAGTAGCGCTGTTACTAACAAACGGCTGATGGTTCCCACGCGGATTCTCACGAATGAACGTTTACCGCCCATTAGACCGTGATGCCCGGTAATTCCCTATACGTATCTGCACTAGCGCGGGCAGGCGACCACTAATGGGACTAACCGTGTTTTTCAGGCTCATGCGCGCGTATACTCGCGCGCGTAATTCACTGAATCACAGTCTTCAGGTTAGCGCCCCATGGCCCCATCCAAATCCCGTGTCGTCATTGTCGGCGGCAACTTTGCCGGCCTTGTCGCCGCCTCCCGCCTGTCTTCCGATCACGACGTGACCGTCGTTGATGCTCGCGCCGACTTTGAATGGACGCCCAATATCCATGAGCTTCTGTCGGGGGTGAAAAATCGCGAGGGCGTCGTGCTGCCGCGCGCGGAGTGCGTTAACCGTTATGGCCACACCTTCGTGCAGGATCTCGTAACGGGGATCGACCGCGAAAGCAGCTCGGTGACGACCGAGAGCGGACTGACGCTGCCTTATGATGCGTGCCTGATTGCCGCCGGCAGCGTCAGGACGACCTTTGGTGTCGAGGGTGCGGACCAGTACGCGCTGGGTTTGCGTTCGGTTGGTGATGCCGTGCGGATCGCGAGCCGGCTCGACAAACTCGCCACGCGGAAGCGCAGGGCGTCGGTCGTCGTCGTTGGTGGCGGCGTAACGGGCGTCGAGGTCGTCGGCGAAATCCTGCGCCGGCGCCAGCAGGGTGACGAATTCAACATCCATATCGTCGAGGTTGAGTCGGACATTCTCGATGAACAACTTGACAGCCTGGCCAGTGATGCCGTGGAGCGCTTTGCACCCTATCGCGTGACGGTACATACGAATACGTCCATCAAGGCGGTGACTGCGCGAAGTGTCATGCTCGAGGGTGGCGAGAAATTGGCCGCGGACCTGTGTATCTGGTCTGCCGGTATGGCGTTACCCGGGTTTTTGCGCGATGCCGGACTCAAAGAGGCTGATGATCAATGGTTGCCCGTCGATGACACGCTCAAGAGTGCCTATGCGGACAATGTTTTCGTTGCCGGCGATTGTGCCGCGCTACCCGAGCCGATTCGTAAGCAGGCTTATTACGCGATGGATATGGGCGAGGTCGCGGGCGAGAACATCAGCCGTCAGCTGGCAGGCGAGCCGCTAAAACCTTTCCGGGCAATGCCCATGCCGATGCTGATTTCATTCGGCGATATCACGACGTGGCTGGTTGCAGGTGAAGCCGCAGTTGCCAGCCCGCTGCTGGCCGCTGCCAAGGAAGGCGTTTACCAGGCAACAATGGCGCGCCTTGCGTCGCCACATGAGCCGCTCAAGTATTCGACAGGTATTGTTAGCCGGGCCGTGATGGCCACGCGTCAGTTGCTGCTGCCGCAATTAACACCGCGCAAGCTTTTTCGTGGACTCACCGGAAGCCGGATCATTTTTTGAGATCCACGCCAAACATGACGATTCCCATCTACCAGGTCGACGCATTTACCATGGGTTCGTTCTCCGGGAACCCGGCGGCGGTATGTCCACTGAATGCCTGGCTTGACGATGACACCATGCAGGACATCGCCGCGGAAAATAACCTTTCGGAGACGGCCTTTATCGTTGCGGGCGAGGGGAGCTACGGTCTTCGCTGGTTTACGCCCGCAATCGAGGTGGACCTTTGTGGGCACGCAACGCTTGCCGCTGCTTACGTCGTCCTCAATCACTTGCAGCCGGAACTCGATTCGGTGTCGTTCGAGACACAAAGTGGCGAGCTGGTTGTGACCCGGGATGGCGACCGGCTGTCGATGGATTTTCCTGCCCGGGCGCCAACGCCGGTAGCTGTGTCGGAGGCGCTCAGTGATGCACTGGGTGAGGCACCCGCGGAAGTGTATGCGTCGAGAGACATTCTTGCGGTCTATGAAGACGAGGCGGGTGTTCGCCGTTTGTCGCCGGACCAGGCGAAGTTGCTGGCCCTCGACGAGGGTCTTGGGGTCATTGTTACGGCCAAAGGCGACGCGGTTGATTTCGTGTCGCGATTCTTCGCACCCAAAGCGGGAGTCGCCGAAGACCCGGTTACCGGCTCGGCACATTGCACGCTGGTGCCCTTCTGGGCGGAACGGCTGGGCCGATCACAACTCGTCGCGCACCAGGTCTCTTCACGTGGCGGCGAATTGCACTGTGAGCACCGGGGCGCTCGAGTGATTATCAGTGGTCAATGCACTCTCTTTCTTACAGGAAGCATCCACCTGTAACAGAACTAGCGCATTTCGAGTCGATCTTCGATCTCCCCAAGGCTTGTTGACCAGTAAGGCACTATAATGGGGCAAGTTCAGTGACCTCATCAGGTTCCGCACGCGTGTCAAAGACAGACAACATCGCCTCCCGCATTCGCAATGCCCGCGAACAGGCACAGATGCCGCCCGCCGAGCTGCGAAAGATCCTCCGCGAGGATTACGGCATTGACCTGTCCAAGACCGGCCTGCATCGTCTCGAAACTGTCGAGGCCAAGAACCCCAACCTGAAACAGATCCAGGCTATCGCGAAGATCACTCGTGTTTCACCAAGCTGGATTCTCTTTGGCGAGGGAACATCCGTTCCCGGTGACAAAGTCGGCGCCGCAATTCGTTCACGCGTCATCGATACGATCGAGCTCATGCTCGGTGCACTCGACCTCAATGCGCGACAGGAAAGCACGATCAACAACTGGCTCAAGAACGTTCGCGAGAATCCGCCAAAAAATATTCGCAAGCCGTGATTATGTGATGACGGTTCACTTTTTCGGAACATTTGTTCCTGATAAGTGTTGACACGATCGCATTCCCGCGTATACTCCCGCCCCCTATGAACAGAACAAGCAAACAACTCAGGTCTTTAAGCGCCGCTCGCACGCGTTGGCAATCACTCGCCAGCTATAGCGACGACGGCGATGTACGTCTGTGCCCGATACCCGCGCATATGGCGTTTGACCGTATTGATGTGCTCGCCACGAATAGTGGGGAACCGATGACTTAAGCCTTCCACAAATGGTTTCTGGAAGGCTCGAACATCGAACCTTCCAGGGAAGCTCCAAGAGAGAAACCCCGGCTGGTTCGAACCAACCGGGGTTTTTTTGTGCCCCGATTTGCTCTTTAACAATGTGGATTGTGTAGACGTTGGGGCAGTGACTTTCAGGGGAAAGGCTGCAGCATTCAGACCCGGCTGTGCGCG
>CALDZH010000045.1 GCA_937944275.1 uncultured Woeseiaceae bacterium | reverse complement strand
AAAAAGCAGCAATGGAAATCACTGATTCCGAAGATCCCAGCCAACATGTACTTGCCGGCGACATCCTTTCGCCCACCACGACACAAGCCGTGGCCGACGCCATCGTCAGCTTTATTCGGCGCCCAGCTCCCTGAGACGCTTCTGGACAGGCGCTGCACCCCCCAGCGCCAGCATGATGACCAGATCCCCGGGCTGCGCCCAGGCGAGCGCCTCCTCGAGAGTCTCAAGCTCTTCTTCATTGTGTCGGATTTGCTCGTGGTCGGCGCCCTGCTTGAGCAGTTCATCACGGATAATGCCGAAGACATCGCCATGTTCGCGACCGCGATGGTAGGCCGCAAGTTCTGACACGAATACCTGATCCAGGCCGATCGACCAGGCATCGCGCGCGAGTTCGCGGATAAGATCGTCGGTGCGGTCACCGGCCTGGCCGAAACACAGCGCACGACGTCGCGCCGGAATGGCGCGCGCCATATCGAACAGAGCACCCATAGCCGCCGGGTTATGGGCGAAATCGATAAGAATATTGATGCCGTTCAGATCGAAATAATTGCATCGCCCGGGATTTTCATCCTGTTCCATCGTTACCAGTCCGGTACGAATGTGAGTCAGCGATGTGCCGAGGCACCAGGTGAGCGCTGCTGCGGACAAGGCATTCGCGATATTGTGCCGCGCTGCTCCGCCAAGCGTAATTGGAATTTCATGACTGCGGCACAGCAGCGAGCGTGCACTATTTTCAATCTTGAGCAACTCGTCGCCATCCAGCACAAACGCCGAGCCGCCGGCTTTGACGTGCGACGTTACCACCTCGTTGCCGGGATCCAGGCTGAACCAGACAATCTCTCCATCGTAATCTTTTGCTTTCTCGACGAGACGCCAGTCATCGGCATTCAGTACCAGCCGTCCGGACTCCCTGACTGCATGGCTGACCACCCACTTGATTGCAAGCAACTCGTCGAGACTACGCGACCCGAAATCGCCGAGGTGGTCCTCGCTGATATTCGTGATCAGCGCAGCATCCGCACGCTCGACACCAAGGCCCCGGCGTAACAAACCACCGCGCGCCGTTTCGAGAATAGCTGCATCTACTTCTTTTTCGCGCAATACGGCGCGAGCACCGCCGGGCCCCGACCAGTCGTCGCGGTCGATGATGCGTTCGTTAACGGCAATCCAGTCAGTTGAACTGACGCCGACATTTCTGCCCGCTGCCCGCAAGATGTGTTTTGCAAAGCGTACCGAGGTGGTCTTGCCGTTTGTGCCGGTGACAATACCAATCGGAACATCGTGAAAACTGTCCCAGTCAGGCGCGTCAGGAATCTCTCGTACGGGCCAGGTCTCCGAACTCTTGCCAAGACCAAGCGACACCTCGTCGTCATCCCAAAGCAGCGTTGTGCCGCGCTCCGCGGCTTCGTCGATCAGCCACATGAGTTCGACGTTGGCTTCTTCCTCGGCAGACTTCTTCAGCGCTGACAGCGCCTCCTCAAAGTCAGGTCCATCCTGCGACACTCCAAGCTCGAAAGCGCTTGCCGCCCAAGCCCATTCGTTGATCTCGGACGCCGCGTAGAGCTGGTCGACGGCTGCAGAGAACGCAAGGCTGATGCCACCTTGCAGTTTTACGAACGCAAACTCCGCAGACGGCCAATCGAGCGCTTCGAGCATACGCCCGACGTTGTCTGCCCAGACCGGTATAAGCAGGTCGGCCTCATCCGCAGTACATGCGACGTCGAGGATCGAGCCCACATGGTGGAACAAAACATTGGGGCCGGTCAGTCTGCGTGCGTCCAGGAACTCCATAGCCGTTTCAGTCGCCTTCCTCGCGTGCGATACGCACGCCGCGCTCATCACTGATAATCTCGAGATTGTCCGCCAGGTCAAAGCCGGCAAACTCCGGCAAGTCGACAGACGTTGCTGAACTCTTGCCCCCGTTATCAACGCGCGACCCGGAGTTGAAGTAAATAATTTGCTTCCAGGCGCGCTTGACGTTGTCGCCGAGCATCAGCACGAGATCGCCCGTCTGCGCCATTTCGAGCGCGCGCGTATTTGCTTCCTGTTCGTCGGGAACGACGTCAATCTGGTCGGTCGAGATACCCATCTCGAGCAGCTTGTTCTTGAGCATGGTCGCGACTTCGTCGACGCCGCGACCCCGACGATTGTCGTCACACCGACAGATGAAGTGGTCGAAGTGGCCGGCAGCAATTTCAGCAATATCGCGAATATCCTCGTCGCGACGATCGCCCGGCGCCGAAAGGACTACGATCCGCTTGCCCTCGGTGTCAAAGCGATCGACCAGATCGCACATGGCTTTGACCGCGGCCGGGTTGTGCGCGTAGTCGAGGATTACGCGGAACGGGTGCTCATCGTAAATATTCATGCGGCCCGGCGCCTGGAAGAATGTCGAGTCGAACGTACGCAGACCCTGACGGATATCCTCGAGGCTGATGTCCATGTTGTAGGCCAGTGCTGCCGCGAACATCGCGTTCTGAACGTTATGCAGCGCGCGACCCTCGATCGTCGCCGGGATCAGGTGGGTCCAGACGAGTGGCGTGTGCGCCTCGTTATCGTAGATCGTGATCATGTGGCCGTTCATGCCCTGCTCAAGAACGAATGCCTGGCCACCGGCCTGGATGTGGCGCTTCACAAGTGGGTGCGAAGGGTTCATCGTCACGTACGAGATCTTCTCCGCCTCCGTGTGGTCCGCCATCTGCAAACAATGCGGATCGTCTGCATTAAGAACCGCTGCATCTTTCGCAATTTCTATCGGAACACGCTTCACTTCAGCAAGTTGCTCAAGTGTATCGATGCCGCGCATTCCCAGGTGGTCAGCCGCAACATTGATGCAGCCGGCAACGTTACATTCCTGGAAGCCCAGGCCGCTGCGCAGCATGCCGCCGCGCGCTGTCTCCATCACGGCGGCATCGACGGACGGATCGCGCAAAATCATGTGCGCCGAAACCGGTCCCGTCATATCGCCAGGAACAGAAAGTTTGCCATCGATATACACGCCATCGGTCGAGGTCAGGCCGACCGTGCGGCCCGACATCTTGAGGATGTGCCCCAGCATGCGTGACGTTGTTGTCTTGCCGTTTGTGCCGGTGACGGCCGCTATCGGTATGCGGCTCGGCTTGTCCGGCGGAAACAGCATATCGATCACGGGGCCAGCGACATCACGCGACGTGCCTTCACTTGGCGCAACGTGCATGCGGAAGCCGGGACCGGCGTTGACTTCGCAAATCCCGCCACCCGCATCGCGGTAAGACTCTGCGATGTCTTTGGTCAGGAAATCGACGCCGCCAATGTCAAGGCCGATTGCCTTGATGGCGCGAATCGCCATTTCACGGTTGTCCGGGTGAATGACATCCGTCACGTCAATTGCGGTGCCGCCCGTCGACAGGTTTGCCGTTGAACGCAGGTATACGATCTCGCCTTTCGCCGGCACGGTACTCCGGTCGTATCCCAGCTTTTCGAGCAGGCGCTCAGCCTGGTGGTCGAACTCAAGGCGCGTCAGTACTTTTTCGTGACCCACGCCACGACGCGGGTCCTCGTTGACTTTGTCGACGAGTTCTTCAAGCGTGTGTTTACCGTCGCCGAGAACGTGACCAGGCACACGCTTGGCGGCAGCAACGAGTTCGCCGTTCACAACCAGCAGACGATGGTCGAATCCTTCTATGTAACTCTCGACGACAATTGTGCGGCCGTGTTCCACAGCTTTCTCGAAACCGACCTGGACTTCCTCGGGCGTGCGCAGGTTAATGGCAACTCCGCGGCCATGGTTGCCCGCCAGCGGCTTGAGTACGACCGGATAACCAATGCGCTCCGCAGCACGAACCGCATCGCGCGCCGCCCGCACAATTATCTGCTTCGGTACCGGCAACCCAAGGTCACGCAGGATCCCGTTGGTCTCTTCCTTGTCTGAGGCCAACTCGACCGCAATATTGCCCGTGCGGCCCGTCGTCGTAGCCTGGATGCGTTGCTGATAACGCCCGTGCCCGAACTGCACCAGGCTGTACTGGTTCAGACGTAACCACGGTATGTCGCGCTCCTCGGCGGCCCTGACAAGCGACGCCGTACTCGGCCCGAACTCGCGGCGCTGAGCGAAGCGAATAAAACGGTCGCGTTCCTCAGCGAAATCCCATTCCTCACTCGGCGCCCCTTCGAACTTCAAGTCCGCGGGCAACAGCCATCCCAGGAATTTCAGGGCCAGCTTGCTGGCTTCGCGCCCGACGGTCGCGTCTTTGTACTGGAACACCATGTTGTAGAATCCGGGGCGGCCATCAATTGACCGTGTTCGCCCAAAGGTCACGTCCGACCCGGCGACTACCTGCAATTCGATCGCGACATGCTCCATGACATGTCCAAGCCAGGTACCCTCGTCCTCCCGCAGGCGCCGCACGAATCCACCCGGCTCCTTGTACGAACAGCCGTGCTCGCGAAGCCCCGGCAGATTTTCGAGCAAGGGACCCAGAAAGCCCTCACCCAGCCTTACCGTCGGCCAGTTCTCGAGTTCGCCAAGATCCAGTACGTGACGAATAACGGGAAAGCGGGCAAACAGGTTTGGCCCGACGTAAACATTTGTGCTCTCAATTCTCATAGCGCATGCCTGTAGTAATTTGCGTTATACGGCGAATGCGTCCCGAGACGCGATTTCATAACGGCCACCTGAAACCAGGATGTGCAACTTGATGCCGATCAAACTTACCGGCTCACCGCGACGCGCCTTGTCCATAGAAGAATACTTTAAATCACTCGGGTCGATTAGCGTGATCCCACCGCTGCCAACGACTTCGAGTTCGTCACCAGGATTTATGAATGCCGCTGTATCTTCATCCAGGCCAAGCCCCACCGCGAAAGGATTGTAGGCCAGCGCCGTCAGCAGTCGACCAAGACGGTCACGCTGGCGAAAGTGCTGATCGATGATGAATGCGTTTGTCAGTCCAAGGCCCGGCGCCATGTTGACCATGTCCGGGCTCGGCGTGCTGCCTTCCTTGCCACCCGCAATCATATGTTCCGGCATGAATGCAGCGCCCGCCGACGTGCCGGCAACATGCATACCCTCGGCGTTGCGCCGCCTGATGGCCTGAGAAATAGCCGTGCCGCCAAGCGTCGTAGAAAGACGCAGCTGGTTACCACCCGTCATGAAAACACCGTCACATTTGTCGATGTACTGAAGATCCTCGTTCGATTGGCAGTCCTCGCGCGTTACAAAATGCAGTACCTGTGCGTGTTTCACACCGAGCTTGCGGAACAACTTTTCGTAGTTTCGGCCGGTGTCCTCGAGTTCCGAGGCGGTCGGAATAATGCCGTTTCGTGCATCCTTGCCACCGCAGACATCAACAAAACTGTCGAGAATTTCAGGATTATTCAGTTTTTCTTCGGCGCCACCGATCGGAATGATATAGCCGCGATTAGTGCCGTCGATTGTATTTGCAGGGCTCATTGTTTACTCGGGGGAGGTTCGGTATGCAAAAGGGCGAGTATTTTACACAAGAAACGAGCAATTCCTGCCCATGTTGCTGCAAAATATGGCTCATGAAAGAAACAAACCTACTGCTGGGACGAAAAACCGACTATCCGCAGACGTACGCACCGGAAGCCCTCTTTGCTATTCCTCGCAGAGAGAGTCGTGCAGCACTCTGCCTCGAAGATGATCTTCCGTTCGACGGTGTAGATATCTGGAATGCCTGGGAGCTGACATGGCTTGGTCCTGGCAAACGACCGGTCGTCGCCACGGCCGAGATTCGTGTCCCGGCGATGACCCCAAATCTGATTGAGTCGAAATCCCTGAAACTCTACCTCGGTGCCTTCGCCATGACCGAATTTGACAGTCCCGGCGATGTTCGTGATGCCATTACGCGCGATCTGTCCGAGTGTGCCGGAGGGCCCGTCGACGTTTCGTTGGACACCGACGCGGCAGTGGCAACGCTCGCGGGGCAATGTATCGATTCGCTGCAGATCGAGTGTTCCAACTGGGCGGTCGATGCAAGCCTGTTGCAAGCGAATCCCGACGAGATTATCGAGGAGAGCCTGCACACTCACCTGTTACGCAGCCTGTGTCCCGTCACGGCGCAGCCGGATATGGGTAGTCTCCAGATCACGTACTCTGGCCCGAAAATCGATCCGGGGGCCCTGCTGCGGTACATCGTCTCGTTCCGCCTGCACAATGACTTCCACGAGGCCTGCGTCGAACGCATATTTGTCGATATTACCGAGCGATGCCGGCCTGAGAAATTGAGTGTGTACGCTAGATACCAACGCCGGGGCGGTATCGATATCAATCCGTTTCGCAGCGGCGTCGATTCGCAGCCGGGTAATCCGAGACTTTGGCGTCAGTAGCTCTGCCTGCCCGGTTACTTTTCAAGATCCTCCTCGGACAGCTGGTGACCCCATCCCTGCTTGGCCGTCAGGTAGCGCTTGTTGCTGTTCGTTACGCCAGTGACATGCTTGACGCGCGTAATGCCCTCGATGCCGAAACCACCGAGATCGTTTATCTTCTTCGGATTGTTAGTCAGCAAGCGAAATGGCTGGCCGGCAACAAAGAACTTCAACAATGATGCCGCATCGCTGAAGTCGCGCGAATCATCCGGGAGGCCCAGCGACCGGTTCGCCTGGTAGGTATCCTCCCCCGCATCCTGCAACAGGTAGGTAGCTGCCTTGGCCCACAAGCCGATGCCGCGCCCTTCATGCCCTGACATATAGACCAGCATGCCGCCTTGCTCGTCGGACTCAATACGCTGCAGCGCTGTCTGCATTTGCGGGCCGCACTCGCAGCGCTGCGAACCAAATACATCGCCAGTCAGGCAGCTGGAATGCACACGAACCAGCGGATTTGTCCAGGATGCGGGATCGCCGATGACCATGACGCTGTTTACGGCCATGTAGGACGCGAGAGTCGCAAAAGACTGCTGGCCGTCCTGGGCACGCAAATCGTCCGCGAGTTCCTCAATTTTGCCCAGCTCCGTGTTACGGACGCACGCATACCACAGGACGTCAATTGCCGAGCCACAAAGTCGAAGTGGCAGAGGGATCGGGCCCAGGATGCTAATCGTGTGTCCCAGGCCGCCGGCGCTGCCCGGCTCGATGAGAACCCCGTCGCGGTCTATCTGGAACAGGGTTCCTTGCTCTGTCAGCCTCTCGCGAACAGTTGGATCGATATACGTAAACATGCCGCGGATTATGCCGGATTCAGCGAGATTTGCGACGCTCGTCACTTGCTGACTTATAAGTCATTAAGTATAGTTACTGACCATAAAGTCAGTAATGGACAGCCGAGTGCCACATCAGCCGAAATACCAACGACGCAAAGAAGACCGTCCGCAGGAAATCACCGAGGCAGCCTTCGAAGTATTCGCTGAAAAGGGCTATGCCGCGGCACGTGTCGAGGAAGTTGCGCAACGTGCCGGTGTCAGCAAAGGCCTGACCTACCTCTATTTCAAAACCAAGGAAGAATTATTCAAGGCCGTCGTCAAAAGCGTCGTCGTGCGGCGTGTCGACGCCCTGGTCGAGGCCGTCGATACCACCGAACTCTCGTCCGAGGAATTCATTCGCGGTCCGTTGCTCGAATTCATGAAGCACGTTCCAAACTCGCCCATCGCCATCGTCATCAAATTGCTCATCGCAGAAGGCGCACGCCACCCTGACCTCGTGGACTACTACTGGGAAAACGTGGTGTCCAAAGGACTGACTGCCATATCCCGCTTCATCGACCGCGGCGTCGAGCGAGGTGAATTTCGCAAGACCGCAGTCAATGATCTGCCCCAGGTCGTGCTGGCGCCGATGATGCTGTCGATGATCTGGCGCCTGATTTTCGCGAAGCGCGAACTCGATACCGACAAACTCATGGAAACCCAGATTGACATGCTTCTCGCCTGGATCAAGGCGTGAAGGGACATTAGTTATGAACAAACCCACAAATTTCTTGATTACCACTGCGTTTATCATCAGCGCATGTGGTGAAGCAGAACATTCAAACCGCGTGGTCGGCGAGCTGGCATCTGACCGCATCGAATTGACGGCGGAGAGTAACGAGCCGATCACGGCAATCCGTTTCGCCGAAGGCGACTCGGTTGAGACCGGCCAGGTGCTCGTCGAACAGGACAGCACGCGCGCAGCCGCGAGCCTGGCTGAGGCGGAAGCCGTGCTCGCGCAAAAGCAGGCGCGGCTCGACGAACTTGTCCGCGGGCCGCGGGCTGAACGTATTGCAGCGGCGCGTGCGAGTGTGGGCGGCGCAACGCAGGAACTCGAATTCAGGGAAAGCGAACTGTTGCGCACGCGCGAAGTACATGCGCGGGGACTTGCATCGCCGGATGCACTTGATCGTGCGCAAGTCGCGCTGGATACCGCCGAGGCCAATATGAATTTGCGTCTTGCGCAACTCGAAGAGCTGTTGTCAGGCACAACCATCGAGGAACTGGCGCAGGCCGAGCAAGCCGTGAAGCAGGCAGCGGCACAGCGTGACGGCCTGAAGGTTTCTCTGGACCGGCAGAAGATTCGGTCACCTGTCGCGGGCATTGCCGAAAGCCGCCTTTTCGAACTTGGAGAGCGGCCTACCCCGGGCCAGCCACTCGTGATCGTGCTGGATGGCAGTCAACCCTACGCACGCGTGTACGTACCCGAACGACTGCGCGTAATGGTCAATCCCGGAGATGATGCAACCGTGTTTGTTGACGGGCTCGATCTACCTTTGCAAGGACACGTTCGATGGGTTGCCAGTGAAGCTGCGTTCACTCCCTACTTTGCGTTGACAGAGAGAGACCGTGGTCGCCTGAGTTATCTCGCAAAGATCGAATTCAAGGGTGGCGACAGGCGTCTGCCTGACGGCGTGCCGGTCGAAGTAGAATTCGCGATCAATTGACGCAGCTGATGATTAACGACTACGCAATCGAGGCAAGTGGTCTATCGAAACACTTCGGCGACCTCAAGGCTGTCAGCAAACTCGACCTCAAGGTGCCGCGCGGAAAGATCTACGGCTTTCTCGGCCCGAACGGTTCAGGAAAGTCGACGACCATTCGTATGCTCTGTGGCTTGTTGACACCAACCGAAGGCACGGCCAACGTACTCGGGACCGCAATACCGGGTTCGGCTCGTGAACTAAAGCCGAGGATCGGCTACATGACGCAGAAGTTCTCACTATTTGGCGACATGACCGTCGTTGAGAACCTGCAATTCATCGCCGAGATCTACTCCGTCCCCAAAAAAGACCGCCGCACACGAATCGATGAGCTGCTCGGCAAATACGATCTTGTAGGACAACGCAGGCAGTTAGCGGGAACCATGAGTGGCGGTCAAAAACAGCGCCTCGCCCTCGCTTGCGCCGTCCTTCATCACCCGGAGTTGCTTCTGCTCGACGAGCCGACCAGTGCCGTCGATCCGCAAAGCCGACGTGATTTCTGGGCAAATCTGTTCCGGCTGGCCGAGGGCGGTACGACCATCATGGTCTCGACGCACTACATGGACGAGGCCGAACGTTGCCATCGCCTCGCGATCCTGGATCGCGGCATCAAGGTCGCGGACGGCACACCGCAGGAATTGCAGGCCAGCACCGGCATGCACATCGTTGAGGTGACGGCTGACGACCCATACCAGGCACAGGAAGCACTCGATTGTGACGAGCACATAAGGAGCGTCACACAGCTCGGTATGCGCCTGCGCGTACTGATTCCGGAACAGTTTTCACAGCCGGTCGGCCTTGTTCAGCAGCACCTTGACGAGCACGGAGTGACAGCGGACGTCCGACTGACGACTGCCTCGCTCGAAGACGTGTTCGTCTCGGTAACCATGAGCCCCGAGGAAAGGGCCGCATGAAATCGCTGTCGCGCCTCCTGGCCATCATCAGGAAAGAAGTTCGGCAATTGCGCCGTGACCGGCTGACATTCGGCATGATCGTCGGCATCCCCGTCATCCAAATGCTGTTGTTCGGTTACGCGATCAACACGGATGTTCGTAACCTGCGTACGGCGATCGCCGACCAGGCGAATACACATCTGTCACGACAGTTTGTCGCGGAACTGCGCGAAACACAGGTGGTCGACATCATTGAATTCGTCGACACGCCGGCAGCGCTCGACAAACGTCTGCGCCTCGGCGAGATATCGATAGGTGTGGTAATCCCGCACGATTTCGACCGTCGCGTTCTTGACCCCGAACGCCCCGCTGTTCAGCTACTGGTCGATGGCAGTGACCCGACTATTTCGAGCGTCGCAATCCAGTTGCGCAACATGCCGATCGCTTTCGACACGGGAACGAGCGCGCCTCGGAATCACAACATAGAAATCAGGCCAAACTATAATCCCGAGCGGCGCACGCCCGTGAATGTCATTCCCGGCCTGATGGGCATAATACTCACGCTGACGATGATGATGTTCACCGCGGTCGCTATCGTCCGTGAGCGCGAACGTGGCAATCTCGAGTTATTGATCAATACACCCGTGAGCTCTGCTGAACTCATGATCGGCAAGGTCATTCCCTACATCGTCATTGGCATGATCCAGCTTGCACTGATTCTCGTCGTCGGCGATCTGTTGTTCCAGGTGCCGATGCGGGGCAGCGTTCTCGACCTGTACCTGGCATCCGGAGCATTCATCGCCGCCAATCTCGCTCTCGGGCTCGTTATCTCGACGATCGCGAAAACCCAGTTTCAGGCCATGCAGATGACGATCTTCATGCTGATGCCTTCCATCTTGTTGTCGGGCTTCGTATTCCCGTTCGCCGGCATGCCCCGATTTGCGCAATTACTGGGCGAAATTCTTCCTGTAACTCACTTCATACGCCTGACGCGCGGCATCATGCTGCGCGAAGCGGGGCTCATGGAACTCTATCCCGAACTCGTTGCGCTAGGCCTCTTTACGTTGGTAGCGATGACAGCCGCCGCCGTCAGGTTCACGAAACGGCTGGATTAGGCGCCAAAAACTCGCAAAATGGCCCCTAATCTGGTCCAATCAGCGCCCATGACAGCTCAATCTGAACAAAAACCCACGGTATTCATCGTCGACGACGACGCCGCTATTCGCTTCGCCATGCAGGCACTCATGGACTCAGTGAACCTGGAGCATGAGATTTTCGCCTCTGGCGATGAGTTCCTCGAGAAGGTCAACGAGCAACGGCCTGGATGCCTTGTCCTGGATATCCGCATGCCGGGGCTCGGTGGCCTCGAATTGCAGGAAGAACTGATCAAGCGCGGCAACACCTTGCCAATTATCTTCATCACGGGTCATGGCGACGTGCCGATGGCCGTGGAAGCCATGCAAAAAGGGGCCGTCGACTTTATCCAGAAGCCCTTCCGGGACCAGGAGCTGCTCGATCGGATTCGCGAGGCACTCGCGACCGACGAGGAACGTCGCGAAGAGCAGCAGCACAATGCGGAAGTCAACGAACGCCTGGATCGCCTGACAAATCGCGAGCGCGAAGTTTTCGATCTGGTTGTTACGGGCAAACCCAACAAGGTGATCGCTTACGAACTGGGTGTCAGCCAACGGACGGTTGAAATTCACCGTGCGCGTGTAATGGAGAAAATGCAGGCAAGGTCACTGGCTGACCTCGTCAAGATGCATATGACGGCTTGACTGTTGCTCGCTCGGCGAGCGGCTAGGATTGATGCCTTTGCCTGTGCTCATAAAATTCGGCGCACTCGATACATTCGTCGGCGTAAGGATAGACCTCCAGCCTGCCGGAATTGATTGGCAATCCACATTCGACGCAGACGCCGTATTCGCCCACATCGAGGCGTTGTAAAGCCGCCGAGATTTTCTTGAGTTCCGCGCGCGCTTCATTGCCAAGCGCATCGACAACTTCATTGTCTTCGAATTGCTTGGCACGTTCTTTCGAATCAGCCTCGGTACCACGTCGCAAGTTCGCATGAATGCGATTAAGCCTGGTTTCAAGCTCCTGCTTTTTGTGCTTTAGAGCCTGTCTTATCTCGGCGTGTTTTACGCCCGACATCGTGTCCTCCTAAACGTTACCGGTTGCCCTATTTAATCGGAGCTTGGCGTAATTCGTAATTAGTAAAAGCACTTACGAGCCAGTAAGTACATTCCGATACGTCCTAAGCAACACGCCTTATGGAATGCTCGTTACCTCGGCGTATGCTCGAACTGAACACTAATAAGGATAAATTTTTCTCTGCCAGGTGCGACGATGAATGAAATCAAGAAGATTCTTGCCGTAGTCGACCCGACTGTGGCGAGTCAGCCGGCCGTACGCCGAGCAGCCTGGCTTGCCGAGTGCAGTAATGCAGAGCTGGAGCTGCTTGTTTGTTACTACAACGAGTACTTGAGTGGTGATCGCCTGTTCGATTCGCCGTCGCTTGAGAAAGCGCGTGATGAGGTTATCGAGAACCACGAAAAGCATCTCGAAACGCTTGCTGAGCCACTTCGCGCCAGAGGTATAGTCGTCAAGACGAGTGCTGTCTGGGATCACCCTCTCTATGAAGGCATCGTGCGCCACGCTTCCGAAGCGGGTTCAGACATTGTTGTCAAAGATACGCATCACCATTCTGCCGTTACGCGAGCCCTGCTCACCAATACCGACTGGAACCTGATTCGAACCTGTCCGATGCCACTGTGGCTCGTCAAACCACAGGATGTCGCGGAACCACCGGTTTTCGTTGCGGCGATCGATCCGATGCACCAGCATGACAAGCCGGCCGCACTCGATGACGAGATCCTGCATGTATCCAAGGGTGTCGCTGAAAAAGTCGGCGGGGATGTGCACGCTTTTCATGCCTACGACCCGCGCATAGCCGTAGCCACTGCGACAGCCAACGCATATATCCCGGTCTCGCTTCCGTTCGATGAGATCGAGCAACAAATGCACGAGGACCATCAGAAGCGATTTACAGAGATCACTCAGTTCCACAAACTCGACGACGACAAGGCGCACCTCGTTGCCGGCCTCACGCACGAGGAACTCCCACTGATCGCGGATAAGCTCAAAGCCGATGTCGTTGTCATGGGCGCAGTTGCGCGCAACCGCTGGAAACGGCTGTTTATCGGTGCAACCGCGGAGCGCACACTTGAAGATCTCCCTTGTGACCTGCTGATCATCAAGCCTGACTGGTTCACGACACCAGTCGATCTGGACAATCACGAAGCCGCATGATTCCTACCAGGATCTGAATTGCCGGAGCTGAGAAGCTCCGGCACGGCACCGTTTGGTAATATTCCCCTGAAAAAACGGGGCCCGATCCAAGGATCGGGCCCCGTCGCTTACAGCTTACTACTGCGCTCTAGTAGATAGCCGTGTACAAAACTTTGACGAATATCAGAGCCCGGCGCCATAGGTAGGTATCCCTACCTTCTGGTGGTTCGTGCTGAGGCCTGATGTGACACAATCCGCCACCGATGGCTTATCTTCTTCTCAAGTACTTGCACACGGTCGCCGCGATCGCGACGATTTCCGGCTTCACGCTGCGCGGTTACTGGATGCTGACCGAGTCAGACAGGCTGCAACACCGCATGACACGGATCGCACCACACGTTATTGATTCAGTATTGTTGCTTGCCGGCGCAGCCATGCTCTGGATGCTGCACCTGAACCCTTTCTCGCAACTGTGGCTGTTGGCCAAGTTTGCTGGCCTGTTTGTCTACATCCTGCTGGGCACGATCGCGTTGAGGCGCGGCTCGACGATGCAGACCCGGTCCATAGCCTTTGTTGGCGCGATTGCCGTCTTCGCCTACATCGCGGGCGTCGCGATGGTGAAATCCCCGCTGAGCTGGTTGAAATACTTCTCAGCCTGATCAATCTTGCGGCACGAGACCTGTATTCACCGCGTGACGGGCGGCGGCCAGCAAGCGATTCGTATCAATGGGCTTGCACATCAGCGTGCAATTATCGAGAAGCCGTGCATCCTTGACGACCTTGGATGTATCGCCGCTGACAATATAGGCCGGAATCGACGCGTTGTAGAATTCACGAATCGCACTCACCGCTTCGACGCCGGTCGAACCGTCCAGCAGGTGAAAATCCGAAATGACAAGCGCAGGGGTTTCGTCGGTGTACTTGATCAACGCCTGAGCCTCGAGCGCTGATGCAGCTGTCGCAACCCGGTAGCCCTCTGCCTCGAGCAGGAGGCCCCAGGCATTGGCGACATTCACATCGTCCTCGATAAGGATGACCAGGCCCGAAGCAGGACCATGCACCCCGGTATCGCCGTGAGCATCGACATCGTCAGAAACGTCTGCATCCAGCACTGCCGGTATGGATACACTGAAGCATGAGCCCTTGCCAATATCGGATTTGACATTAATTTCCAGCCCGAGCAGGTCAGCAAGGCGCTTGACGATAGCGAGCCCAAGTCCAAAACCTTCCTTGCTTGCGCCCGGCGCCTTGCACTGGTGGAACTCGCGAAATATTTCTTCGAGTTGGTCCTCGTCGATACCAATCCCCGTGTCGATCACGTTGATAACACAGTGGCCATCCCGCGCCTCGCATTCCAGGTGCACGCTGCCTTTGTCTGTGTAGCGGATCGCGTTGGACACAAAATTCTGAATGATCTCCGCCAGAAGATTCGGATCGCTGTTGACGACCGTCGAGCAGGACGTCGACGAAAATTCAAGGCCATTATGCTGAGCCTGCCGCGCGAACTCGTCCGAGAGTCGGTCGATGAGCCGCTGAATGGGAAAGTCCTCTAGTTCGGGCGTAACGGCGCCGGCGTCGAGTCGGCTGATATCGAGAAGCGAATTTAGCAGATTTGTCATCGCTGTCAGCGAATGCTGCTGGAAATCAACCATCTCGAGCGCACGTTCGTCCTTGACAGTGCGACGCAGCGCCCCATTCAACAGACTCAGCGCCTGCACGGGTTGCCGAAGATCGTGACTCGCCGCTGCAAGGAACGCGCTATTGGCCTTGTTGGCACGTTCGGCCTCGCGGCGCGCGGCAATGATCTCGTCCTCCATGTGTTTGCGCTCCGTGACGTCGCGGATCACGCTGGAGACAAATCTGCGGCTCGCAGCATGCACCGGACTCAAGCTGATCTCGACCGGAAACTCACTGCCGTCGTTGCGCAACGCCACGAGACTTCTCCCTTTCCCCATGGGCCGCAATCTGGGGGTCCTCAGGAAAGTCTCGCGATGTCCAACATGGGCTTCGTGCAGGCGGGATGGGATCAACATTTCAATCGGCTTGCCGAGCATTTCGTGGCGAGCATGGCCGAACATGTCCTCAGCCTGCCTGTTCACGAGCGCCATCTTGCCCTTGTCATCAATAATTATCATCGCATCAGGTGCAGATTCGAGCAGATGCCTGAAGTAAATATCCGACTCGTTGCTCCGATTAATTCTGCGAATCGTACTTGTCACGACGAGCCCATCGTCGGTCTCGATCGGGTTCAGCGCAATTTCGGCGCGAAATGTACTACCGTCTTTTCTCCTGCCATGAAGCTCCAGCCCCGAGACCATGGGTCGGCCTCTGGGCGAGGTATGGTAGCGTTTACGCAAGTCGCGATGCTTATTCCGATGCTCCTCCGGAATGAGCACCTCGATGGGCTCGCCCACCAGTTCGTCTTGCTCGTAACCAAACATTTCCCCTGCCAGTTTATTGATCAGCCGGATCCGACCCTTATGATCGGTGATAATCGTGGCGTCCGCCGACGTATTAAGGATCTCACTGACAATGTCGGCGGATAAGGGGATTCTGTTCATGGGATCTTTGGTCAATGGCTTCTAATTCCCGAATTATAGGCACACAAAGCCGCAAATCTGGACATTTATTGCCCGGCATTGTCCATAAGTATCCTCCCCTATACGTATATTAGAATTCGCTTGATAGCCTGCCGCGTCTGAACGAGGCTATACTGCCGCGCAGTTCGTATTCCCAAAAAAACCAACCGGGGGGTCCCAAGTTGGACACAGCAGCTTCCTATAATGACAAGGTAGTGCGCCAATTCACGATCATGGTCGTGGTCTGGGGCATTGTCGGTATGCTCGTCGGCGTCCTGATCGCCGCACAGCTGATTTGGCCGGCACTCAATTTCGATCTGCCGTTCCTGACCTACAGCCGTCTGCGGCCGCTGCATACCAATGCGGTTATTTTTGCATTCGGTGGTTCGGCGCTATTCGCGACATCCTATTATGTCGTGCAGCGCACCTGTCACGTACGGTTGGCGTTCGACAAGCTTGCCGCATTTACGTTCTGGGGGTGGCAGCTCATCATTTTACTTGCGGCCATTACGCTGCCGTTGGGCATCACGCAGAGTAAGGAATACGCCGAACTCGAATGGCCGATCGACCTGCTGATTGCGGTCGTCTGGGTCGCTTACGCAATCGTGTTCTTCGCCACCATTGCGAAGCGTCGTATCAAGCACATTTACGTGGCGAACTGGTTCTACGGCGCCTTCATCATCACGGTGGCCGTACTCCACATCTTCAATAACCTGGCCGTGCCGGTCACGCTGACCAAGTCATATATCATCTACACCGGTGTTGTCGATGCGATGATGCAGTGGTGGTATGGCCACAATGCCGTGGGCTTTTTCCTGACGGCAGGCTTCCTCGGCATGATGTACTACTTCGTGCCGAAACAGGCCGGTCGCCCGGTATATTCCTACCGCCTGTCGGTCGTGCATTTCTGGTCGCTGATAGCAGTCTACATGTGGGCCGGCCCCCATCACCTGCACTA
>CALDZH010000044.1 GCA_937944275.1 uncultured Woeseiaceae bacterium | reverse complement strand
GTGGTTGAACAGAGCTTCCCGTACCAGGAAGTTGACGAGTCCTATGGCGTCGCCAAGATCCAGGAGGGTCGGTGCCAGGAAGGAACTCCGTTTCAGATTTCTCAGGAAGGTTCCGGGACCAGTACGAAAATGGATGTCGCCAAGCGGATTCACGAAAAACTTCGTAGCCTGGGCGCTAACGCTTTCGTAATCACCGACCTGAAGGAAGATACTCACGTCAGGAGCATCACGGTGACTCCTTTAGCGTGCGACTTACGCTGAGTTGCTACCATTTTCCGCGGCCCAGCTAGAGGTGCTCTCGAATGGCTGAAACCGCAGCCGTTAGCTGTCGTTGATTCTGCGCGTTTCCAGTTACTCTGGATATCTGCTATCAGTGAAAGCTGCCGTTCCCTGATGGTTTGCAACAATCGCCAGCCAAACCAGTTCACCGCCAGCTTCGTCGAGTTGCCCATTGTCCAGCATCCTTTTTATAACCGCTGCTAGGTGCGATGTGCCTGTTGCTTTTACGTACAGATTTTCATTCATGCGTCATGTTTAATCGACTGGTTTAGACATGCACCGGCTATTTCGCGCCGATTGGGGTAAATATGCGTCTGCTCAACAAAACAATCACTTTGATCGTGGTGTGCCTTGCCGTACTCATCGGCTGCGAAAAAGCAATCGACACTGAGCAACTTCAGGAGAGGCAAGGAATATTTTACAAGATCAATTCGACGGAACCATTTACGGGAACCGTTGTTGACTTGTATGAGAACGGCCAAAAAATGTCTGACCGCCATTATGTTGGCGGCAAACCGGAAGGTCTGGCCACCGAGTGGTATGAGAACGGCCAAAAACGCAGAGAGCAAAATTATGTTGATGGCAAACGAAATGGCCTAACCACCTTTTGGCATGAGAATGGCCAAAAAGAAGGCGAAGGCAATTTCGTCGACGGCAATGAAAATGGTCTGCACGTTCAATGGTATGCGAATGGCCAAAAGGAAGGCGAAGGCAATTTTGTCGATGGCAAAAGGGATGGCCTGTACACACATTGGAATGAAAGTGGCCAAAAACTGTACGAAGGCAATTATGTCGATGGTGACCCACATGGCCTAACCACCAATTGGTATGAGAACGGTGAAAAACAGAGCGAGGGCAATTTTGTCGATGGCAAACAAGAAGGCCTAGGCACCCGGTGGTATGAGAACGGTCAAAAACAGAGTGAAGCCAATTTTGTTGACGGCAAACTGCATGGCCTTACCACCAATTGGGATGAAAACGGTCAAAAACTAAAAGAAGAAAATTGGGTCGATGGCGAGTTAGTCGATTCTAAGGAGTTTTAGGCGAGGACCTTTCGCAACCGTCAAAGCCGTAAAATGGAGTCAATTCAACGCGTACGTGCGTCAGGATCGATGCGCGGTTCTGTAGACAGATAAGTCATGAACCAACACGCTGTATACCGCTTCGATGATTTCGTGGTCGATCCGCTCCCGCAAAGCCCCAAAGCTGCCGTTCGTGGTAATTAGGCTAGAATGTCGGCTAGTGACCCGAAGCAGATGTCGCAATAAAGTCCATTTATCGCGCAAGATTGTCCTAACGCTAATTCATCGTAGTCACTTACTCTATGCTCTGGTTTCCGCTGCGGTCACTGTCATTGAATCGGCAAAACACTGCTTCGGCAATAGCTGCACTGATCCATAACTGATAGGACAGCAAACAGGGGTGCCACACTTGAGAGTTATACAAGGCGGTCGGGAACCGCCAACGAACCGGGGCAATGTGGTTTACGATTGCGTGGACGACGAGGTTTTCGGCATTCCGCCAAACCCGATAACAGGATTGCTGACTGGCTTGTTAGGGGCATCCGCCGGGGCCGTCAGCATAATTGTATTTTTCTATGTATGGGAGCCGTATCATTTCGTTTCCCGGGACTGGTTGGTATTTGTCGCGATTGGTGGAACCATAGGGGTCTTTCTGAGAATCGAGTGGCCACTGATAAGGGCAATCCGTCACCGTGAGGCCCAGAATCGGCAGCAAGCTATGCCAACGAGGACGTCGGCATACAGACGATTTCTGAAAACATTGTTAAATTGAAGGCTTGGCAGCGTCCCGACGAGCAACGCTTTCTCACGCTGGCTTAGCAAAATACAAGAAAAATCCGGGACCATTTCCACAAGCGCTGGTTCAAACAAGACCTAATTTGTAGGGTTGGCCGTTAGCTGCCGCTCAATTTCAATCGTCGTCGGACACCGTCTGTGCGATCAAATACCGACAATCACAGCTAGTCCCTGGCGAGTTCGTCGGGGTGATGAACAAGATCACCCGGCGCTATCAACGGTCGCAGCAGAAAAACGCAGGCGACAAGCAACCCGACGGCCGCCATTATGATGACTGCATTGCGGACCGTCCCATCGTAAATTATGGCTGCAAGCAACGCCCCACTTGCACCCACCAGGTTCTGGATCGTGCCAATAATTGAAGAGGCTACGCCGGCAATACGAGGCAGCGGATCCAGCGCCACGACCATCGAGTTCGACATCAGGATGGCGATGGTGAACATGAACAGGCACACGTTGAACCACACCCACCAGAAGGGTGCCGTATCGAGATACGCAATCACGGCAAGTTGTGCGCTCGCGGAAAAAATCAGCCCGGCACCCAGGCCGATCAGTTGAAGTTGACTGAAGCGTGTAACGAGCCAGCGATTTACCGCCGACCCAATCAGAATAGCAATCCCGGCGCACGCAAAAATCAAGCCGTATTGTTTGATCGTAAATCCGTATATCTCAACCGTCATTGCGGCCGACACAGCGATGATCGACATGAAGCCGGCCGGTGGCAGAACGATCATCAGTAGGCCGAAGATACTTTGCCGATGTGAGAAGAACTCTCGGAAACTCGATACCAGTTGCCGTGCGGGGTGTTCGTTGCCCGCGGGCACATGTGTTTCGACCAGGTTGGCGCGAATTCCAAGAATCATCAGAAAACCGCATGCCGCGATTACAATAAATGGCGCACGCCAGCCCCACTGAGCGACGAGCAGTGCACCAATAGTCGGCGCAATAACCGGGGCAGCGGTGAAGATCATGGTCATCAGGGACATCAGACGCGCGGCGTCCTTTCCTGAAGCGATGTCGCGCACTATGGCTCGCGACAACACAATTGCCGCCGCCGCACCGATACCCTGTACGAATCGCGCTGCAAGAAGCAATTCTATACTGCCGGCTGTCGCTGCCACGGTTGCTGCCAGCGCAAAGATAGTCATCCCGACGTACATGATCGGGAGGCGCCCCAGGCGGTCACCAGCCAGCCCGGCCGGAATCTGGCCGCAAGCCATGCCTATCATGAAAACACCAACAATCTGTTGGCTGCGTGGAAGAGTGGTAGCCAGTGCGTCGACCATTACCGGGATGGCGGGCAGACTAAGGTCCACGGTCAATGCCGCCACGGCTGTTAGCAGGCCGAGCGTGATGACAAAGCTCTTGGGGTGGGCGGCGTTCAAGGGCGGGTAGTGTGCGTGTACTACAGTGGATCCGCCAGCATTAATGTTGTCAATTGGGGCGTGCCGATCCAGTAGGCTAATTCTCTTGGGTGGCTGATATTCCAGATCGCGATGTCCGCACGTTTGCCAGCTTCGAGTGTGCCGCGGTCATCCAGACCAAGCGCCCGGGCCGCCACTCTTGTCGAGCCGGCGAGACATTCCTCGGGCGTCAATCTGAACAGGCGCGTTGCGAGCATCATTGCGCTGCGCAGGCTGCAAATGGGTGAGGTTCCGGGATTGCAGTCGGACGCGATGGCAATTGGGACGTTCTTCTCGCGCAGCGTATTGATCGGTGGCAACTGTGTTTCGCCGAGTGTCAGGAATGCTCCGGGTAACAGGACTGCGACAGCGCCTGCTTCAGCCATGGCATTTACGCCGGCCGCGGAGGTGTATTCGAGATGGTCAGCGGACAGGGCGTCGAATCGTGCGGCGAGCGCCGCACCGCCGCCGTCGCTAAGCTGATCAGCATGCAGTTTGACGGGTAGATTTAGTGCAGCTGCGCGTTCAAACAGGCGCGCGACCTGTTCCTGACTGAACGCAATGGACTCGCAGTAGGCATCCATCGCATCGGCGAGGTTGCCTGCGACGACCTCGGGTAACAGTTCGTTGCAAATAAGGTCGATATAGCCATCGGCATTATGCCGATACTCGGGTGGGACTGTGTGTGCAGCGAGCAGGGTTGTGCGAATTGTCACGTCGGTGGCTTCACCGAGCTGCCGGGCGACAGACAGCATCTTGAGTTCGCTCTCGATGTTGAGGCCATAGCCGGACTTGATTTCAATCGTGCCGACGCCTTCCGCCGCAAGAGCTTGCACACGGGGTAGCGCTGCGGCGTACAGCGCGTCTGCCGATGCGTCCCGAGTGGCGCGAACCGTCGACATTATGCCCCCGCCGGCACGTGTAATGTCCTCGTAACTCGCGCCGCGGAGGCGCTCCTCAAATTCGCCGGAGCGATCGCCCGCAAATATAAGGTGCGTGTGGCAATCGATCAGGGCGGGGGTCACCCAGCGCCCATCGAGCGAGCGGTTAGACGCGGCTGCGTTGTCCGGGAGTCCCGACTTTGGCCCGATCCAGGCGATCTTGCCGTTGCTAATTGCAATCGCTCCATCTTCGATAACGCCGTAGTCAGCCGCCCCGGCGCGCATCGTCGCGATTCGCGCGTCGGTCAGTAACAGCTCCCAGTCGGGCATAGGTCTTCTCCGCGTGTGCAATTCAAAGTAACATGTACTAACCTGTATATACAACCTACTGAGGACCCGTATGACCGCGCTATTCGCACGCAAAGCCCTGCTACCCGGCGGCTGGACCGACAACGTCCGGCTGACCCTCGATGGTGGGCGTATCAAGACCGTCGACTCGGGCGTGGACTTTGGCGATGAAGAAGCGCTGGGTTACCTGATGCCGGGACTGTGCAACGCTCACAGCCATGCGTTCCAGCGCGCCCTCGCAGGTCATACGGAGCAGCGCTCGCCTTCGGGACGGGACAACTTCTGGAGCTGGCGAGAGCGAATGTACGAACTCGCCGGCCGCGTTAGTGCCGAAGCGCTGACTGCGATCGCGCGTCAGGCTTACTGCGAAATGCTGCGCTCCGGTTACACCTCTGTCGCCGAGTTTCACTACCTGCATCGCGATCCGACAGACAGCGATGCCACCGACACGATGTTTGAAGCGATCGCAACGGCCGCGCGTGACAGCGGAATTCGACTTACCTATGTGCCGGTGCACTACGAGCGGGCAGGGTTCGAGGATCCGGAGCCGACATCCCGGCAAGCAACGTTTGCGATGTCGGTGAATGAATTCCTGCGGCACTTCGAACGAGTGGCGCCGAGGTCCAGTGATACTTTGACTATCGGCATCGGCGCGCACAGCCTGCGAGCAGTTTCGCGAGAATCACTTGAGCGCATTGCGGAGGTTGCCGCCACGGGCATACCGATGCACCTGCACATTGCCGAACAACAAAGAGAAGTGAGGCAGTGCTTCACGTCATATGGTCGGCGTCCGGTGCGCTGGCTGCTCGAGAATTTCGATGTGCAGGACAACTGGAGCCTCGTGCATGCAACGCACATGGATGACGAGGAAATCGTTGCGCTGGCAAAATCTGGAGCGGTTGCCGTTCTGTGTCCCAGTACTGAAGCCAATCTCGGCGACGGTCTGTTCCCGCTGCACAGTTACCTGACAGCCGGCGGGCGTATTGCCATCGGTTCCGACAGCCATATTTCGATCAATCCTTTCGAGGAACTCCGGTGGCTCGAATATGGACAGCGCCTTGTTTCGCACTCTCGCAATGTTGCATCTCTCCGAGAAAGCCATGTCGGCAGCGAACTGTTCCTGCGCGTGCGTGAAGGCGGCGCACTGGCATGCGGGCAGCCGGCAGCTGGCATCGAGGCGGGCGCGCCAGCCGACATCCTCGTGCTCAATGATGACGACCCGATGCTCGCGGGGCATAGCGATGACTCGAGACTCGACGCACTTGTGTTTTCGGGTTATCCGTTGCCTGTTGAGCGAGTAATGGTCGACGGCAAATGGTGCGTTGTGGATGCGATGCACATCGATCGCGATCTTGCGCGCACGGAATTTGCCGCGACGCTGGAGACGCTTGGAGACTCTTTGTGAATGCCGTCAAGCCAAGGTATCAGCAGCTCAAGGACCTGATCATTCATCGCATCTCTACGGGGGAGCTGCAGCCCAGCGATCGAGTGCCGTCGGAATATGAGCTTGTGGAAGCGATGAGCGTTTCGCGAATGACGGCGAACCGCGCGTTGCGCGAATTGAATGACGAGGGCTATGTAAAGCGTATTGCCGGCCGAGGTACATTTGTCTCGGATTTTCGTTCCCAGTCGCATCTTCTTGAAGTGCAGAACATTGCCGACGAAATCGCAGGACGAGGCCACAGTCATTCGTGCACGGTCATACGCCAGTCACGCCAACACGCGCGAGGCGAAGTCGCGAGGGCGCTGCACGTGGAGCAGGGCACCGACGTCTTTCACCTGCAACTCGTGCATCATGAAAATGCTATGCCCATCCAGGTCGAAGACCGCCATGTGCTGGCGAGTTTTGCACCGGATTGTCTCGAACAGGACTTCGAGGCCGTTACGCCAAGCGCTTACCTGACGGCTGTCGCGCCGCTGCAGGAAGCCGAGCAGATTGTGCGTGCCGCCATGCCGAATGGCGCCATACGGGCCCAGCTGAAAATTGACGAAGGGGAGCCTGTGCTGGTCGTGATCCGGCGCACCTGGTCGAAAGGGCGCCCCGTGACTTTTGCACGCTTGCAACACCCGGGAAGTCGCTACGAGATGACCGGGCATTACACACCACCCGGAAGACCAAGATCGACGTCTGCTGACGTCGTGCAACTGGAGCAACTCAAACAATGAGCAGGATTATCAAGGCACCGACAGGTACCGAGTTACAGGCGAAGAGCTGGCTGACCGAGGCACCTCTACGAATGTTAATGAACAACCTCGACCCGCAGGTCGCCGAACGGCCCCAGGATCTGGTTGTCTATGGCGGCATCGGCAAGGCTGCGCGCAACTGGGAGTGTTTCGACAAGATTGTCGAGACGCTCAAGGAACTCGAGACCGACGAAACGCTGCTCGTTCAATCGGGCAAGCCCGTGGGCGTTTTCAAGACGCACGCTGATGCGCCGCGCGTGCTGATCGCTAACTCAAATCTCGTGCCCGCGTGGGCGAATTGGGAGCATTTCCGGGAGCTCGACAGGAAGGGCCTCATGATGTTCGGTCAGATGACGGCAGGCTCATGGATCTACATCGGCAGCCAGGGCATTGTGCAGGGCACTCACGAGACCTTCGCGGAGATGGGGCGCCAGCACTATGGTGGCGATCTCGCCGGACGTTGGATACTGACCGCTGGTCTCGGTGGCATGGGGGGCGCACAGCCGCTTGCGGCTACAATGGCGGGTGCATCCATGCTGGCGATCGAATGCCAGTCGGATCGCATCGATATGCGGCTCGAGACCGGCTACCTGGATACGCGAGCCGAAACCCTGGACGACGCGCTGGCGATCATCGACAAAGCCGTCGCAGACAAGAAAGCAATTTCGGTTGGCCTGCTCGGCAATGCGGCCGAGATTCTGCCTGAGCTCGTCAAGCGCGGAGTGCGGCCCGACGCCGTTACCGACCAGACATCGGCGCACGATCCTGCGAACGGCTACCTCCCTATCGGCTGGACCGTCGAGAAATGGTTGGAGAAACGCGAGAGCGACCCGGACTCAGTCGTCGCAGCTGCGGTCAAGTCCATGGTCGTGCATGTGCGGGCCATGCTCGAATTCAAGCAGCAGGGCATTCCGACTTTCGACTACGGCAACAACATTCGCCAGGTTGCATTCGATGAAGGTGTAGAGAACGCGTTCGACTTTCCAGGGTTCGTGCCGGCCTACGTCCGTCCTCTGTTTTGCCGCGGTGTCGGGCCGTTCCGCTGGGCGGCGCTATCGGGCGATCCGGAGGATATTTACAAGACCGACGCCAAAGTGAAGGAATTGATTCCTGACGATCCCCACCTGCATCAGTGGCTCGATGCGGCACGCGAACGCATTCACTTCCAGG
>CALDZH010000043.1 GCA_937944275.1 uncultured Woeseiaceae bacterium | reverse complement strand
ATATAGAATGAGGCCGCGACGATAATCAGCACGGATATCGGCTCAGGTATCCGGATCAGGGTGGACAGGCGCGAAAACAGAATCTCCAACGTCAGGATCAGGAAGAAAAACGCGTGAAAATGCACGAAGAACAACAAGTGCTCGACGAAGTATCTTCGCGATAACGGGTAAAGGCCTTTCAGAACCAGCGCCATGAATGGCAGCAGTACAATCAGCGCGACCGGAATGTTGTCGATCAACAGCCCTGTGAAGGTTTTCGCGCCGTCGGCCGATATACGCTCGCAGATGCCTTCGAGCCTCTCCCGGGTCAGCCGCTTGCGCACCCATGGGGGCATTTGCTCAAACCCCTCGTCGTCGAGCGTGCAATCTCCCGTCTCGGGGTCAATTTTGAAGTTGACGCCACCGTCGCCATTATCGGCGGCGATCGTAAAATGCGCGTCCGCATCGCTCGGTAGCACTTTGGCCTGGTTCGCGCTTATCAGGCCTTCCTCGGCAAGATCGTCGAGAACTTCCTGGGCTTCGGACTTCACCTCTGCTTCAAGCTTGGAAGTCTCCTCCGGTGTCGGCCCGGATTCGGGTTCGAACAACAGGCTGAGATCATCGTGTGGGTCGAAAAACGCGACGACGAAAAAGACGACACTGAGAACCAGGTACATGCGAAACGGTGGCATATAGCGCGCACGACGGCCCTCGAGATAGTCACGCGTTAGTTGCCCGGGCCTGACGAGCAGCGGGATCAAGGTACGCCATAGGCGTGAATCGAGCTCCAGAAGGTCACCGAACGCGTCGCTAAGCAGCTCCCAAAGACTGATCAGCCGGCTACGTGCGCGCTGCCCGCAGCGGCCACAATACTGCCCAAGAAGCTCCGTGCCGCAATTGAGGCAGTTTGGATGCTCGGGCAGCTGCGCTTCGTCCGTAGCCATCTGTCAGGTTTTGACACTTTTCTTTTTGCTGCCCTTCTTCGTCGCAGCTTTCTTCTTTGTCGCGGGCTTCTTCTTGCTCTTTTTCGTGTGTACCGGCGTCTCGTCTGGTAAGGGGGCGTTGTCAGCTGGTCGCCCGATCATCTCGTTCTGCGCAAAATCATCCACGTCGAGCAGCGCCGAGACCTTTTCGTGATAGTCCCGGAGACCATTGGCTTCGGCCTTGCTGATCACCTGGGCCTTTTCGGCTTCGTTGATCTGCAGTCCAAGGTAGTCTGAATCGATCAGGCCTTCCTTGCGAGCCTGGCGCAGGCGCTTCTCGAGCGGAGCATGTTCTCTTGCGAGTTCAAGCGCTTCCTGCAGCTTGCCGAGAGGGTTGCCGGGTTCGAGCGTTGTGTACGCAAACTCACTGAGGCGTTCGCGCGAATCGCCCGGCGTGGTTACAAGTTCGACGACCCGACTGCCAATTTCATCCGACGGATTCTTATAGGTTCGACCACGGGGGAATATGAAGAAACGCAACAGCCAGGACACGGCGCGGTTGGGGAAGTTAAGCAGGAATTCGTGCAAAGATTCCTGCGCTTGATACATGAGCGTGCGAACCGACCATTCAACGAATGGCAGGTCCGTCGCGCGACGTCCCTGATTCTCGAAATGCTTGAGAACGCAAGACGCCAGGTACATCGAACTGAGGATGTCACCGAGTCTCGCCGACAGCAGTTCGCGCTTCTTGAGATCTCCGCCAAGCGTGAGCATTGCAAAGTCTGATGCCAATGCGAAGGCAGCGCTGTAGCGATTGATATTCTGGTAGTACCGTCGCGTGGGCGTGTTCAGCGGTACTCGACTGAATTTTGCATGGGTTAGTGCGAGGAATAACGAACGTGCCATATTGCTTATGGCATAGCCAATATGGCCGAACAGCGCGTCGTCAAACTCGATCAGGCCACGATCAAGATCTTCGTCACCGGCCGCCTGCAACTCGCGCAACACAAACGGATGGCAGCGAATTGCCCCTTGGCCGTATATGATCAGGCTTCGAGTAAGTATGTTGGCACCTTCGACGGTAATCGCGATGGGCGTCGCCATATAGCTGCGGCCGAGGTAGTTGTTGGGCCCCATCATGACGCCTTTGCCGCCATGTACGTCCATCGCATCGTTTGCAACCTTGCGGCTCAGTTCAGTGCAGTGATACTTGAGGATCGCGGATGGCACAGCTGGTTTCTCGCCTTGGTCGATAGCGCCAGACGTGACCGAAACGGCTGCGTTCATGATGTATGAGTAGCCGGCAATACGTGTCAACGCCTCGCCCACGCCCTCGAAATTTGCGATGGACGTATTGAATTGCTTGCGAATCGTCGCGTAGGCACCGGTCGCGTAAGAGGCGGCCTGCCCACCGCCCGATGCTGTCGATGGCAGCGTGATCGCGCGGCCGACGGATAGCAGCTCGACCAGCATCTTCCAGCCTTTACCTGCCATTTCAGGCCCGCCGATGATGAAGTCAAGAGGTACGAATACATCTGTGCCCTTCGTCGGGCCATTCTGGAAGGCAATCGAAAGCGGGTTGTGCCGGCGGCCGACCTCGACGCCTTCTATATCGGTTGGAACCAGGGCTGCCGTAATACCGTATTCGTCATCGTCGCCTATCAAGTGATCAGGATCATACAGCTTGAATGCGAGGCCAAGTACGGTGGCGATCGGCGCAAGCGTGATGTATCGCTTGCTCCAGTTCAGCTTGATGCCCGTGATGGTCTTGCCGTTCCACTTGCCCTTGCACACGACGCCGGTGTCGATCAGGGACGCGGCATCCGAGCCTGCTTGCGGCGAGGTCAGAGCAAAACAGGGGATTTCTGAACCATCGGCGAGACCCGGAAGATATCGGTCTTTTTGTTCGTCGGTGCCGTAATGCAGCAACAGTTCGGCGGGTCCCAGCGAATTGGGCACGCCCACCGTGCTCGATGCGACGGCGCTGCGGCTTGCGAGTTTCTGGATTACAACTGAATTGGCGTATGCCGAGAACTCCAGTCCACCGTATCGCTTCGGGATGATCATCGCGAAGAATTTCTTTTCAATGATGAAGTCCCAGACTTCTTTTGGCATGTCGCCGATTTCGTGATTGATTGCCCAATCGTCGATCATGCGACATAGCTCTTCGCACGGTCCGTCAACGAAAGCCTGCTCTTCCTCGGAAAGCTTGGGTGCCGGGTAGGACATTAGCTTGTCCCATTCAGGCATGCCTGAGAATAATTCGCCGTCCCACCAGACATTACCTGCTTCCAGCGCCTCGCGTTCCGTTGAGGACATTGACGGCAGCATTTTTCGATAAATCGCGAGCAGTGGTTTTGTGATTTTCTCGCGACGCACTTCGACGATATTGGGAACGACCATGAGGCCGAACGCAATCCACAATAGAATCAACCACCACCAGGCAGCACTGCCAAACACCGTGTAGATCGCGAGGGCAATACCTGTCGCAATGGTAGATGTACGCAGATCAATGCGCTGGTAAGCAAGATAAATGCCGCCGCCGACAAACAGCAGCGCCCAGAACAAACTAACGGCTAAACCGGACACAACGAAGATCCTCTTATATAAAGACGCTCAGCAAAATAACTGCTCGCTTATACTTTATAGGAGTTCCTCAATCGCGGCACGTTCCTCACGAAGCTCGGCTTCGGTTTTATCCATGCGTTCGCGACT
>CALDZH010000042.1 GCA_937944275.1 uncultured Woeseiaceae bacterium | reverse complement strand
GTATAGCCTGCATACTCCCTTAGAACTTCGCCTGCATCGCCGGTGCGCCAGGCCTCGGCGATGCTGTAAGCCGCAATTCCGAGCGCCGCTCGCGAAGGGCCGCCTGCGTGCTTTGCCAGCTTCGCGAGCTTCGCTGCAGTGCTGACCGATGACCCGCTCCAGAGCAGCCGCCAGGCAAGCCCGTCCGGCCAGCCGATATGCGAGACGGAGCGTGTCTTCATCTCATATTCAATAAGGCCACCATGCACAGCGGCGGCAACATCGACTCCACTACCCGCACCGCCCTGCAACTCGCTGTGGGCAAGCAACGCGTTTACGAAAACGTCATCCGACTTACCCAACGCAGCGACGAGCGCGACTGTCAACGCCGCACTTGATCCTATGCCGGTCTTTTGCCCTTCTGCGGAGAAAAACCGAGTATCAAATTCGATGCTCAGCGACGGACGAGTGCCTCCACAGACAGCATCGACAATGCTGAAGCGGTCTTCTCCCGAATATCCCGGCGTTGAAACGTGGCATTGGCCATCAGGACTCCTGTCCAACCTCACAATCGCGCGTCGATTCACCGCTGCACACACAGCCGGCGCACCGTCGAGTACCGCGTACTCTCCGGAAAGCACGACCTTTCCTGGTGCGCTGGCAATGATCGTCACTCCATGTGCTCCAGGCGCGCGCCTTCACCAAGCCCGGTCGTCATGATATCGGTCACGCCTGGGGTTACGCGCAATGCAGCTTCAACTTGGGCAGCAAATTCCGGCAGGCAGACGGCCTTTATCTGTGGTCCAGCGTCAATCGTAAAGAATACGCCAACTCCCTGCCCCTGCAGTCTGCGAACCGTCTGCAGACAACGCATAGTCGCTGCATTCCAGTAAACCATTGGTGGCCTCGAAGCCCACATTACCGAGTGCATTTTCAGGCAGTTATGTTCCGCGATAGCCGCGAGCGTCTGAAAGTCCCGCTCCGCAATAGCGGCGCGCGCCGTGTCGAGATCCTGCTCCTGTTGCTCGACCCAGCTCGAAAAAAATGGCGAGGTCTTGCGGCTGATCTCCATCGCCTCGGTCGACCCGACCGGTTTGGGACCAGCCTCTGTAATCGCAACGACAACCATGAGAGGCCATTCGTCGGCAGCGCACAGGCTGCTAACCTCGATATCGTCATCAGTGTTCCTGAGTTCCACGAAGCCCCCCAGCAGGGATCGGGCTGCCGAGCCCGAAGCCTGACCCGCAAGGCTCGCAAGTTCTGCTGTCGACAACGATTGTCCGGCTGCGTCGGCGACGGCTACGGTTAGAGCTGCGAATGACGATGCAGACGATGCAAGGCCGGCGGCGATCGGAAAATTGCAGCTACTCAGGATGCGTGCGCGAGGCCTGTCTTTTCCGGCAACCCGATCGAGACATGCCGACAAGCGCGGCAACATCCTGTCGTCTGGTGCATCGTTCACCGTCAGGGTGTCGGCGGCCAGCACCTCGTCAAATGTGACACTCATGCGCGTATGAAGCTCGCGCAGGGTAATCGAGATTGAACCGACGGCGGGCAGGTTCCGCTCTACGTCGCGTTTACCCCAGTATTTGATCAGCGCAATATTCGGTTGTGCGATCGCCGTTCCCTGCATGCGGTGCCAGCCCCTGAATCTCTTTATGAAGGACGCGAATTATAGCCCAGCAGAGCACGCGCACCGCGGCTCGTTTCGGTGTAGGCTACATGGCTCGAAAACGCAGGATCGTTACGTTGCCCGACAAGTTCAAGGACCGCATTGCGGCATACCAGGAGCGTGTGGACAGTTGCCTGGATGCAGCGTTGCCACAGGTATCGGTGGGACCGGAGCGGCTCCACGGAGCCATGCGTTATGCCGTATTCAACGGGGGCAAGCGAGTTCGTCCCCTGCTCGTTTACGCAGCAGGCGAGTGTCTCGGCGTCGAGCCGCACCTGCTCGACGGGCCCGCCGTCGCGATTGAGCTGATTCACGCTTTCTCGCTCATACACGACGATCTGCCGGCCATGGACGATGACGATCTTCGCCGCGGCAAACCGACTGTCCATATCCAGTACGATGAAGCAACCGCTATCCTCGCCGCCGATGCTCTGCAGCCGCTCGCGTTCTCGGTACTTGCCGGTCTCGGTAATGCGTCGGCAAGCGCCAGGAACCAGCTCGTAAGGCTCATTGCAGATGCCTGCGGCTCGCTCGGCATGACGGGCGGTCAATCGGCCGACCTGGCTGCAGAGGGGAAAACCCTGACTGTCGACGAACTCGAGCATATGTACGCACTGAAGACCGGCGCATTGATTCATGCGGCAATTTTCTCCGCCCGCATATTGTATAAGGATCTCGACGACGCCAGAACTGCCGCACTCGATAACTTTGGACGCAAGATCGGCATCGCCTTCCAGATCAAGGACGACATCCTCGATGTAGAAGGCGAGACGCACGTCATCGGCAAACCCTCGGGCTCGGACGCCGAGCGCGGCAAGGCAACCTACCCGGCACTTTTTGGTGTTGACGCTTCGCGCGAACGCTGTGACGAGCTCTTGAGCAGCGCCCTTTCCGACCTCGCCTCTTTTGGCAGCGCCGCAGCACCACTTGAGTGGCTCGCGCGGTACATCGTCGAGCGCGGCCAATAAACAGATGGGGCCGCCAGTGCGCAGTATCCTGCATGTTGACATGGATGCTTTCTACGCGTCGATTGAACAGCGCGACAACCCGGCTCTACGTGGCAAGCCGCTGGTTGTTGGTGGCACAACTAATCGCGGCGTAGTTGCCGCAGCCAGTTATGAAGCACGCGAATTCGGGATTCGCTCCGCGATGCCGATGCGAGATGCTTATCGACGCTGCCCGTCGCTCCTGCGCGTCCGTCCCCGCATGCCGCACTACAAGGAGGTATCGAAGCAGATATTTCGGGTATTCGACGAATTCACGCCGCTCGTCGAAGGCCTGTCGGTCGACGAGGCGTTTCTCGATGTAACGGCAAGCATGACGTTATTCGGCACGCCGATCGATATTGCGGCGGCCATCAAGCAGAAAATCCGCGACGAAACATCGCTGACCGCTTCCGTCGGCGTAGCTGTCAATAAACTCGTCGCAAAGATCGCGTCCGATCTGGACAAGCCCGATGGTCTGACCGTTATTTACCCGGCAGACTACGAGAGCCGGCTCGACCCGCTGCCAGTTTCGGTCCTGCCGGGAATTGGCCGTGAAACATTGAAGCGGCTCTCTGGAACCGGCATCCGGATCGTTCGCGATCTGCGCGTGGCTGAGACGCGCATATTGGAGCCTGTATTTGGCCGCTTCACGCAAAAAACCCGTGATCGGGCCGCCGGAATCGATAACCGTCCCGTCATTTCGATGCGTGAGGAAAAGTCGGTCAGCGCCGAGGAGACCTATGACAAGGACCTCGACACACGGGAAAGCATGGACCGTGAATTACTGCGCCTGACCGAGAGAACCGCCACACGACTGCGCAAGACAGGTCTTGCGGCAGGCACTGTCCAGATCAAGATTCGTCAACCAGACTTCAAGACGTATACGCGGCAGCGCCGCGTGCAACCGCCTGCCAATGGTACAGATCAGATTTACGCTGTTGCCCGCGAGTTACTCGGTACCTGGCTTGGGAGCAATCCGGGTGCGAAAATCCGCCTGCTCGGCGTGGGTGGCGGGAATCTCGCACCTGCCGAACAACCCGATCTGTTTGCAGGCGAGGAAACCGCTACAACGATTGACAAGACCGTTGATGAGATCCGCAGCCGTTTCGGCAAAGATGTACTGGGACGCGCAAGGACGCTGGATAGCGACTGATTTGGGGTAGAATCGGCAGTTCGCCTGACCGACGGCAAGGAACAATGTACACCAGCTTCTTCGGACTCAACGAAAAACCGTTTTCGATAACGCCTGATCCGCGCTACCTGTTCCTGAGCGAACGCCACGGGGAAGCGCTTGCGCACCTTGTCTACGGCGTCACTGAAAGTGGCGGCTTCATCCAGCTTACAGGTGAAGTCGGTACTGGCAAGACGACGCTGGTGCGATCGCTGCTATTGAACCAGATGCCGGAAAACGCCAATGTCGCCGTGGTATTGAATCCGCAGTTATCGGTCATCGAGTTTCTGGCGACGATTTGCGAAGAACTCCATATTGAGGTGGTGCATAACAAAGGCAGTGTTAAAGCGCTGACTGATGCGTTGAATGAGCACTTGCTTAGCGCACACGCGCAGGGCCGGCGCACCATTCTCGTAGTCGACGAGGCGCAGAATCTCTCGCCGGCTGTTCTTGAGCAGGTCCGATTGCTGACCAACCTCGAGACGTCCAAACAAAAATTGCTGCAAATAATTCTCATCGGCCAACCGGAATTGCGTGATTTGCTCGCGCGCAATGATCTGCGCCAGCTCGCGCAAAGAATCACGGCGCGTTATCACCTCGAACCGCTGTCTCGCGAGGAAACGGCAAGCTATATCGAACATCGTCTCAAGGTGGCTGGGGCATTGGGAGAAGTATTCGGCAGTGGTGCCAAGAAGGAAGTATTCCGGCTGTCTCACGGGGTCCCTCGCCTGATTAACGTTATTTGTGATCGCGCCCTGCTCGGCGCGTACGCACAGGAAGCGCGACGCGTTACGGCGCGCCTGATTCGCCAGGCCGCGGCTGAAGTCAAAGGACAGCTTGAACGATCTCCCTGGATACGTCGTACCGCCATTGCAGCGGGCCTGGTCGGCGCCGCCATTATCGCCTCCAGCTTATGGTCGATCACGCAGCGAGAACTCCAGACACAGCCGGTGGCCATAGCAGAAGAGCCTGTCGCCGCTGCGCAGCCGGAACCGGAACCGGAACCAATCGTTGTCGAACAGGTGGAGCCGCCAGGCGAACCGGAACCTGCCCCGACTTTGCACGAACAACTGCAGCTTGCCGACGAACTGACCCGCACCGACTACGCGCTGGCCGAATTGTTCGAGGTCTGGGGAATCGAGTACCGGACAGGGGGTCGCGACGCCTGTGCGCAGGCAAGCGATGCGGGCCTGTCCTGCCTTTACCAAAAAGCCTCATGGACCGGGCTGCAACAAATGAATCGGCCTGCCATCCTCACGCTCGTCGATGACGACGGGAGCAGCCACAGCGTCGTGCTGACCGCTATTATCGGAGATGACGCGGAGCTCTCGATAGGCGGCGTGCGGGTCACTCACGCAGTGACCGAGATCATTCGTTCCTGGTTCGGCGAGTTTATGCTTTTGTGGCGCCCACCATCCGGTTCCGTGGTTTCTCTTCGCCTGGGATCAGAAGGTCCCGTCGTTGCCTGGTTACGTAACAGCCTTGCCGCTATCGACGGACGCTATGCAAGTGAGGATCTGCAGTCCGAAATCTACGATGCGGAACTCGAGCAAATTGTTCGCAGGTTTCAGCGGGAGCATCGCCTCGACATCGACGGGCTCGCCGGCCAACAGACCCAGATAATCATCAACTCCCTGCTCGCAGTCGAAGGTACACCGCGACTGTCTACTCCTCGCCTGGCACAGGACTAAGGAATGTCTTTCATACTCGATGCCCTGAAAAAATCGGAAACGGATCGGCAGCAAGCGGGATCGGCCGAGTTTGCCGGAGTACCGACCAGCAGCGGTAACCAACGTGCGCCCCGCTGGCTGTGGATACTTGGGGTTTTGCTGGTCATCAATCTTGCTGTATTACTTGGGCTGTTATTTAGATCCGAGGTTAATCCGGTGCCGGCGACAGCCGTGAAGATCGAAAAACCCGCGCCGGCGGAAGCAGACAATTTTGCCGCGCAGGTTGCAGAAGCTAAACAGAACGTACCCGCGCGAGCGGAACCTCGCTTGCCAGCCTCGAACACGCTACCCGCTCCCTCGACAACCAGCGCGCCTTCCGTAGTCGTCGCGAGTGAGCCGATGAATACAGTGCTGCTGCCGACGATTCACGAGGTACGCGCCGATGGGCGCGTGACATTGCCAGAGCTGCATGTCGATATTCATGTATACAGCGAGGTTCCTGAGGACCGCTTCGTGTTTATTAACATGAACAAGCACACTGAGGGCTCGCGACTGGCCGAGGGCCCCCTTGTTGAAGAGATCACGACGGATGGCGTCGTATTGAACCAGAACGGAACATTGTTTCTGGTGCCGCGAGACTAGGGCAAAAGATCTTGTCGGAGCCTATTTCCAAGCACCTCGATGGCGATGCATTTGCAGCGGCGTTGACTTCGGGTATCCATCGCATCCTGGCCGAACAGGAATACCTGAATCGGATCAATGTATTTCCTGTTGCCGATAGTGACACGGGCACCAACCTGTGCCTGTCACTTAGCCCGGCCCTCGGCGTGCTGAATAAACCCGGCCAAAAACATATGGGAACAATGCTGGCCGCGCTGGCGGACGTCCTTCTGGATAGTGCCCGCGGCAACTCCGGGGCGATTGTTGCACAATTTTTCCAGGGTATGAGCGACTCAGCGGGCGAAATTACACGCTTCACGACATATACCTTCAGTAAGGCGATTAGCAAAGGCAGCGACTACGCTCATGATGCGCTTTCAAAACCGCGCGAGGGAACGATACTCTCGGTCATCGCCGCATTCGCGGAGAGCGTCAGTCACGAAGTCAGCGTGAAAAGCGAAGGTGAATTTTCGCAAGTAATCGGGGCTGCGCTACAGCGTGTAGACGAAGCCCTTGCCAATACACCCAATCAGCTCGATGTGCTGCGCAAGGCCGGCGTAGTCGATGCTGGCGCGAAGGGATTTGCCGAGCTTGTCGCCGGCATAGCCGAGTACATGCAAGATGGGACGATAGTGCCCATGCCTGCGGTTTCGATTGCACACAAGATAGAACCTGCCGTCGAGTTCTCCGAGGCCGACAACGAATCCCAGTATCGTTTTTGCACCGAATGCATCGTGACGGGTGCTGACATCAATCGCCGAAAATTGCGTGAAGCGCTGACGGAGCTTGGCGACTCTCTGGTTCTCGCAGGCACGAAACGCAAAGCGAAAATTCACATTCACGTCGACGAACCCGAGCAGGTATTCGAAACGGCAAGGCAGTTCGGTGATCTAAGTGCCGAGAAAGCCGATGACATGCATCGCCAACAGCACGCCACGCACAACCGCTCGCGTCGTTTCGCGGTCATAACGGACTCAGGGGCAGACATAAGTGATGCCGATATGGAGCGTCTGGACATTCACATGGTCCCATGCCGGATTCAGTTCGGAGACCACGGTTACCTGGATAAGGTCAGTATTACCATCGACGAGTTCTATGAAGAACTCGAGACGAATCCGCATCATCCAACGACGTCACAACCAGCGCCGGGCGATTTCCGCCGCCAGTTCCAGTTTCTCGCAAGTCACTTTGATGATGTAATCTCGATAAATCTGACAAGCGCCGCAAGCGGCACCTACCAGGCAGCCGAACTGGCCGCGGCGCGCACCGACGCGCCAGGCAAGATTCATGTCGTCGACTCTCTTAACGCATCACACGGACAGGGACAACTGGCCGTACTTGCAGCGGAGTGCGCCGAGGCGGGCATCGATGTCAAGACAACCCTCGAGGTTTTGCGCACGCAGGTTCCAAAGACGCGGACCTTTGCGATCCTCAGCGACTTACGCTATGCCGTGCGCGGTGGTCGATTACCGCACTGGGTAAAGACCGTTGCCGATTTTTTGCGACTGACCCCGATTATCTGCACAACACCAAGCGGCAAGGTAAGCCTGAGTAGT
>CALDZH010000041.1 GCA_937944275.1 uncultured Woeseiaceae bacterium | reverse complement strand
AAAGCGCTATTTGGTGATCGTCCGGTCTGGATTGCTGCCAGCACTCATGAAGGCGAAGAGCAGCCCGTACTCGACGTACATCGTGACCTGTTGGTTCGTCATCCAGATCTATTGCTGATCCTCGTCCCAAGACACCCCCATCGTTTTGCTGGCGTGAGAGAGCTGATTGATAAGCATGGATTGACTGTGGTCTCACGGACCGAGCAGCGTCCTGCAGGCGACGCGGCCGTATTTCTGTGCGATACGATGGGCGAGGTTCCGCTTTTTTATGCGGCGAGCGACGTGGCATTCGTGGCGGGAAGCCTGATGCCGATTGGCGGACACAATCTGCTGGAACCTGCGGCGCTAGGCGTGCCTGTCGTAACCGGGCCGCATAATTTTAATTCTCAGGACATTGCAGATCTTTTTGTGGGCGTGGGCGCTTGCCGAATAGTTTCCGGTACGGCCGAGTTAGGCGAAGTAGTCGATGAACTGCTTAACGACCCGAAGGAAGCCGCAAGGCTGGGCGGTGCCGGACAGCAACTTCTCGAGGATAATCGAGGCGCGCTAAAGCGGCTCCTGGTGCTCCTGGAGCCGCTGATCAAATAGAGAATCGCCTAGCTGCCGCTCTCCTTGGCGGCTTCCTCGGCTATCACCTCTTCCGGCGGCTTTCGTTCGACCAGCCACTGATCGATTTGTTCGAGGTCCTGGACCTGCAGCGTGCCGGCCGCCTGTTTCAATCGCAGCGCATTGAGGAGGTAGTCGTAGCGGCTGCGCTGATAGTTCGTTTTTGCAGCGTATAACGCGAACTGTGAATTAAGAACGTCGACGATGGTGCGTGTGCCGACGTCAAATCCGGCCTGCGTGGCTTCGAGTGCCGTTTGGCTCGAAGCCACGGCCTGCTTGAGTGCTTGTACCCGGCTTTCTTCGGCGAGCACACCAAGATAGGCATCGCGTGACTGGCGCTCGGTCTCACGCGTTACTCGCTGCAGTTGTTCACGGCTTGCACGGTGCAGGTAGACCGCTTCTCTTACTCGCGAAGACGTGCCACCGCCGGCGAACAGCGGTATATTGAACTGCAAGCTGATCGAGTCGAAATTTCTATCATCATCGGAACTATACGGTTCTACGATATCAGGGTCGCCCGGAGATGATCCTGGAAATGTTGTCGATCCACTGCCCTCACTCCTTTGGTTACCGGTTCTGGCTACGAGGTCGAGCGTCGGATAGTGACCATTGCGCCGAAACGAAATCTCGTCGCGCGCCAATTCCTCATCGAGCCTACTGGCGACAAGGCTGAGATTCTGGCTGAGTGACAGGTCGACCCACTCGCGCTCCGACTTCTCAGGTCGCCGCAAAGGCATGTCTTCTTTTGGTGCTGACAACTGCGTGACGTATTCACCCGTAATCTCGCGAAGGAATTCGCGCGCCGAGGCCAGCTGGCGCTTGGCGCCAATCTCATCGGCGACTGCCTGGTCGTAGGCCGCCTGGGATTCCTGTACATCGGTAATGGCGATCAGACCGACTTCGAAACGCTGTTTTGCCTGCTCGAGCTGCCTGGCGATCGCAGTGCGATCAGCGTGAATCGACGTCAGGCGATCTTCGGCCGCCAGAACATCAAAGTAACGTTGCGCGACCCGAATAACGAGGTCCTGCTGCGCCGCTTCCCGAACCGCTTCGGCTTTGGTGACCAGTTTATCTGCGCGTTTCAGGTTGACAATCTGGTCCCAGCGGAAAACGGTTTGACGCAAAGTGACGTTCCAGTCGGCATCGTCGCTGTCACCATCAAAGCTGTAACCCGAACCAATCAAGGGCGAGAACTGTCTTCCGTCTGATTTGGTCTGGTCCCAGCCACCGCTGGCCGAAACTTGTGGCAAGAGCACGCCTCGCGCCTGTGGCTTGGCCTCGAGAGCAGCGAGACGGCGAGCTTCGGCCTCGTGGATCTGCGGATCGCTCTGCAGCGCCTGCTGGTAGATCTCGAGCAGCGAGGCGGCATTGGCGCTTGCTGGCGCGACCACAAGGCCGGCAATGATGACTAAACTATTGATAATTCGAAATTTTCTCATCTTATCGTATTCCAGATTGGGGCCGCCATTGGGCGATAGGTGTTATACTCTACTATATCACCAAACCAGTTGGGAAGAAGCGCTTCAGGTCTTAGATGCAAGATGTCGACAACTGGTTTCGTAGAATGCTCTATTTCTTGCCTGGCTGCTAGAAAGAAAACTGTGGCGGCAATGCGCCATGAACGAGCGGTGGCAGGTCCGTTTCGAACAGCGAGATTGTGTGCCAGTCGTGATCGTTGGTGCGCTCGATCAATTTGGCTTCCATAACGGGTGCCTCGCCGACAACCATGAAAAGTCTGCCGTTTGGCGCAAGGCCCTCGACGTAGCGCGGGTCAAATGCCTGAATCGAACCAGTAACAGCAATGGCGTCAAATTCGCCGGCGGGTAGTTCCTGAGTCGCGTCCATCTGCATCAATTTAACATTCTCTATACCCTCGGCTTCGAGTTTGCGCCGGGCGGACTCGATGAAATCATCGTAAATATCGACACTCGTAACCTGTGCAGACAGTTTTGCAAGACAGGCTGTCATGAATGCGCTGCCAGTTCCTATTTCAAGTACGGTCTCGCCGCCCCGGAGCCCCAGCGCCTGCAAAACGCGGCCCTCTATTGTCGGCGTCATCATATGTTCCCCGTGGCCGAGGGGGATTGCTAAATCGGCGAATGCAAGAGACTCGAATCCATCGGGAACGAAATGCTCTCTGGGCAATTCCCTGAGCATGGCGAGAACGCGTTCGTCGTATACGTTCCATCCCCGTACCTGCTGGTTGACCATCTGCAGGCGGGCGTAATCAGTGTTCATGCTTGTAAAACCTGTAACATATCGAAAATAAACTAAAAGTAGCGAAACCTGCGGTTTCAGCCTGCGGCGTGAACGAGCATCTTATGATAGCCAGTTCGGCATTATGGTGAATAGCAGCAGCGGGCTGTGCTTGCTGGGATATGCTTATCCGAAGATATGCCTCGAGTCCCAAAAAAAGCAATCATAACAAATGATTCCCTGCAAACTGACTTCATGATGACCGGGCTCTGAATGACTTCCACGGTCACAATTATCATCCTGGCAACGCTGGTCCTGGTGGCTACCGGCGTAAGCCTGTACTTGTGGTCGTCACGCAGGAAGATGCGCACGCGCGTTTCGCGACTTCATGAAGAAACGCTGGAGGCTTCACGCGATGCGTCAGTCGGTCATCGCCTGACCGTTCCCGATGACCCGGAAACGGCGCAGCTCGCGCACACCGTCAACCGTCTGTTCGATGCGCTCGGTGAACGCGATGAAAGGATCCGGGGACGCGACCGCCTGTTCCGGGACTTCGCACGCACCTTACCGGAGATCGTGATTATTCACGACGAGAAAATTCTGCTTGCAAACGAGTCTGCGGCAAGTCTCGTCGGGCTTGCTCCTGAGCAATTGACGGGGCGTGAGATCGCGGATCTTGTCAAACCGGCATATCGCGCCCTTTTTCGCAAGACGATCACCAAGCGGCTTGCCGGAGAGAATGCGCCGCGCCGCATCGAGATGCAGCTCATTAATGGCGATCAGAATGGACTGTGGGTGGAAGCGCAAAGCTCGACCATCGATTTTCGGGGTCACACGGCGATCATTACGATCGCGCGTGACGTGAGCTACCGCAAGAGCCTGGAAGTATCTCTGTCGCGTAGCAAACGCCAGGCGCAGTACATACTCGAGTCGATCGCCGAGGGCGTTATCACGACAGACAACGATGGGCGTATCGATTATATGAATCGTGCCGCCGAGACATTGGTAGGCGCCAATCGTGACGACGCGTCGGGTCATCGAGTCGGGGAATTGTTTACGCTGGTCGATGATGCCGATCGCCGACCGCTCGGTGATCCTGTTGAACGTTCTCTTGCTATGCGCCGCCGCGTCAATATGGGTCGGCGCGCCGTGATGGTGAGCGTTGATGGCGAGCACGAGCACTCTGTCGAATTAACGGCGTCACCCGTGCGCGGCCCCAGCAACAGTATTTCCGGTACGGTTGTCGTAATCCACGATGTCAGTGAATTGCGTGGCCTGACACGGAAGATGTCATACCAGGCAACACACGACCCATTGACTGGTCTGATCAATCGCCGTGAATTCGAGCGGCGCCTCGATGAAGCGATGGACTCCGCGCACGCCGAAGAGGCAGTCCACATGTTGTTTTATATGGACCTCGATCGTTTCAAGGCTGTGAACGACAGCTGCGGTCATTTGGCTGGCGATAATATGCTTCGTGAGGTCGCTGCCCTGATCAAGGACAAGGTGCGTGATTCAGATTTTGTCGGCCGTCTGGGTGGCGACGAGTTTGGCGCGATACTGATCGGCTGCCCCATCGAAAAGGCGCGGCAGATCGCGATCGATATTTGTAATGCGATCGCAGACTACCGATTCGTCTGGAAGGACAAGATTTTCAATATAGGTGTATCGATCGGCCTCGTAGAAATTTCGCATGCGAGTGGTACGCTTCAGGACGTCATGAGCGCCGCGGATTCGGCATGCTACATGGCCAAGCAACAGGGCAGGGGCCAGGTCCATGTTTATTCTTCGCGCGATGAGGTGGTTGCACGGGAGCGCGGCGATATTCAGTGGTTGCGGCAATTACAGACGGCATTGCACGAAAACAGTTTCGAGCTCGCTGTACAACCGATCATTGCCATGCGCGGCAAAGCCGACTCCGGGCCGGCAACGGAAGTCCTGATCCGCTTGGGCGACGGTCATGGACGCTCAAACGAATCGGCAGAGTTTTTGAGGCCGGCGGAACGTTATCAGATGATGCCGCAGATTGACCGTTGGGTAATCAACGCGACGCTGGTGGCGATTTCAGGCGGCCAAATCAAGTTGCCGGCGAATCGAAGTTGCGCTATCAACCTGTCGGGACAGACGCTCGGCGACGAGGCATTTTTGGGGTTCGTTGTGGATGCGCTGGACCGCACCGGCGTCTCGCCATCGTCGGTATGCTTTGAGGTCACCGAAGCTGCGATATTGTCGAACGTGCGACATGCGCAACGATTTATCGAGGTGTTGCATGGTATTGGCTGCGAGTTTTCGCTGGATGATTTCGGCAGCGGGCTGGGTTCATTCTCCAGTCTCAAACACCTGCCGATCGATTACCTGAAGATTGATGGCACGTATACGCGCAATTTGCAGACTGACCTCGTGAATCAGGAAATGGTCGCAGCGATGATCAAGCTTGCGCGGACAATGGAATTCAAGATTGTTGCCGAACAGGTTGAACAACAGGACGACTTTGACTGGTTGCGCGATGTCGGCGTCGATTTTGTGCAAGGAAATTTCATAGAAGCCCCGGCGCTGCTGGGCACTGGCAGCGCAACGGGCACTTACCGAGCACTCGATTCCTGAGACAGGCCGTATCAGGTTATTATCAGCTGATGCTAATCAAAGAGCCGCTGGACGAATCCAGCGGCTCTCCTGTCTTGCGTGCAAATGCAGCGCTAGCCAACCAGCAACGGAACCATCAGCAGTGCAACGATGTTGATGATCTTGATCAGCGGGTTGATCGCGGGACCAGCGGTATCCTTGTACGGATCGCCAACTGTGTCGCCCGTAACGGCAGCTTTATGAGCGTCAGAGCCCTTGCCACCGCAGTTGCCATCTTCGATGTACTTCTTGGCATTGTCCCATGCTCCACCACCGGCGGTCATCGAGATCGCGACGAACAGGCCCGTTACGATCGTGCCCAGAAGCAGGCCACCGAGGGCCTCGACACCGAGCGTGAAGCCAACAATCAGCGGCACAGCGATCGGCAACAGCGAAGGAATTATCATTTCCTTGATCGCGGCCTTGGTCAGCAGGTCGACAGCACGGCTGTAATCCGGTTTGCCCGTGCCCTCCATAATGCCTTCGATTTCGCGGAACTGGCGCCGTACTTCTTCAACCACCGCACCGGCTGCGCGACCAACGGCTTCCATCGCCATGGCGCCAAACAGGTACGGTACGAGACCGCCTATAAACAGGCCGATGATGACGCGGTAATCGTTGAGCAGGAACGTGACGTCTTTGCCCGCGATCGCAAGCGCGTTGTTGTAGTCGGCAAACAGTACGAGGGCCGCGAGGCCGGCGGAACCGATTGCGTAACCCTTGGTTACCGCCTTGGTCGTATTGCCGACGGCGTCGAGCTGGTCCGTGATTTTGCGAACTTCCGGCGGGAGTTCTGCCATCTCGGCGATGCCACCGGCGTTATCCGTGATCGGGCCGAAAGCGTCGAGCGCAACGACAACGCCGGTCATCGACAACATGGCTGTCGCGGCAATAGCAATGTTATACAGGCCGCCCATTGGCACGCCTTCGGGCGCGAGCTGGAATGCGCCCCAGATGCTGGCGCAGACGGCCAGAACCGGAAGGGCTGTCGCCTTCATCGAGATGCCCAGGCCAGCGATGATATTGGTGGCGTCACCCGTGAGCGATGCATTGGCAATCGTCTTGACGGGTTTGAAGTCCGTGCCCGTGTAGTACTCGGTGATGACAACCATGGCCGCTGTGAGCGCCAGGCCGATCAGCGACGAGTAGAAGATGTTCATTGCAGCGCCGGTGTCGCCCAACATCATATTCGTAATGAAGTAGAACGCGATGGCAGCCAGCACGCCGGCGACGATCATACCCTTGTAGAGAGCACCCATGATCTTGCCGCCATCCGACGTCTTGACGAAGAACGTACCGATGATCGAGGCAACAATCGAAACGGCGCCGAGAACCAGGGGGTATACGATGGCTTGGGCGCCGTAGGTTGCCGCGACGAGGCTGCCAAGCAGCATCGTCGCGATAATCGTTACCGCATAGGTCTCGAACAGATCGGCGGCCATACCGGCGCAGTCACCCACGTTGTCGCCAACGTTATCGGCAATGACGCCCGGGTTGCGGGGATCGTCTTCGGGAATTCCAGCTTCGACTTTACCTACGAGGTCGGCGCCAACGTCGGCGCCCTTGGTGAAGATACCGCCACCGAGTCGCGCAAAAATCGAGATCAGTGAGCCACCAAATGCGAGGCCAATCAGTGCGTGGATCGCGTGGTCGGTTGTCGCGCCGCCCTTTAGCAGAATGAAGTAATAACCGGCAACGCCAAGCAGGCCCAGTCCAACAACGAGCATGCCCGTGATGGCGCCGCCCTTGAACGCGATGTTCAGGGCCGGGTTAACCCCCTTGGTGGCGGCTTCAGCCGTGCGTACGTTTGCGCGTACTGAAACAAACATGCCGATGTAACCGGCGAGCCCCGAGAACACGGCACCTATGGCAAAACCGATCGCAGTGGCCAGGTCGAGGGCAATGCCGAGAACGATTGCAAGAACCACGCCGACCATGCCAATGGTCATGTACTGGCGATCCATGTAGGCCTTGGCGCCTTCCTGGATCGCGGCGGAGATTTCCTGCATACGGCTGTTGCCCGCAGGCTGCTTGAGAATCCACTGTGTCGAAATGCCGCCGAACACGATGGCGAGAACGCCAGCGCCGATCGAGAGCCACAGGGCCTGATCTAGTGTCATCAGATTGTCTCCTGACTTTGTTGTTTTGAAGTCGAGCGCGCCCAATGGCATCGGCCCGGTGGGCCGATGTAAGAACACGCCAGATTGTGAAATTCCCCAAAAAAAATTGCTGTTTCCGGCTCAGCCGGGCGCGCATCATACCACAAATTGTGTACCAGTCTTGGCCTTGACGGGCTTGTTTTTCAGCTTGACGGTTTTTGGTAAGCCATTGATATACGGAGGGTAATTCTCTCCCTTGATCAAAGGCTGGAGGTAGCACCTGCAAGCCTCGGTAATGCCAAAACCGTCCTTGGTGATGTAACGGCGAGGCAGCATCTTCTCCTTGTTCGCAATACGGCCAAGCGGCGCTGACTCGATTTTCCAGCGATAAGGCCTGTCGGATACCCGCTTGATGACTGGCATGACGGCAGTCTTGCCCTGGAGGGCGAACTCAACGGCTTTCTTGCCGACCGCATAAGCCTGTTTTACGTCGGTGTCGGAAGCGATGTGCCGCGCCGAGCGCTGCAGGTAATCGGCGATTGCATAGTGGTACTTGAAGCCGAGGTTATCGCGGACCATGGTTGCGACAACGGGGGCAACACCGCCAAGCTGCGCATGCCCGAATGCGTCGCGCGTCCCCTGGTCGGCCAGGAACTTGCCATTGGCGAACTGGGCGCCCTCGCTGACTACTATTACGCAGTAGCCGTAGTCGTTGACGCATTGGCGGACCTTCTTCAGAAACTCGCGTTTTTTGAACGGGATCTCGGGGAACAGGATGATGTGCGGCGCATCCTCGGGATTCTTGCCTGCCAGGCCGCCGGCGGCAGCGATCCATCCTGCGTGGCGTCCCATCACCTCGAGGATGAAGACCTTGGTCGAGGTTTCGGCCATTGACGCCACATCGAGCGCGGCTTCCTGCGTCGACACGGCAACATACTTCGCGACTGAACCAAACCCCGGGCAGTTGTCTGTCACGGGCAGGTCGTTATCGACCGTCTTCGGAACACCCAGGCAGGTAACGGGGAATCCCATCTTCTTCGAGATCTGAGACACCTTGTGCGCCGTATCCATTGAGTCGTTGCCGCCGTTGTAAAAAAAGTAGCCTATGTCGTGCGCTTTGAAGACCTCGATCAGGCGTTCGTATTCGGCACGGTTTTCCTCGAGACCCTTGAGTTTGTAGCGCGCCGATCCGAATGCGCCTCCCGGCGTGTACATGAGTGCTGAGATAGCCGCTGCGCTCTCCTTGCTCGTGTCGATCATGTCCTCGGTCAAAGCACCGATGATGCCGTTGCGCCCCGCGTATACATTGGCGATCTTGTTCGTATGCTTCCTGGCCGTTTCGATGACGCCACAAGCTGTTGCGTTGATGACGGCTGTCACGCCGCCCGATTGGGCGTAAAAGGCATTCATTGCAGACATGGTGCTGAGTTCCTGATGGTGATTATGGGAGCGAGAGAGCATAGCGGAAACGCCAGCGGGGATCACCGGCTATCCTCTGGATTTGGTGGCTATCCCGCATTGACCCGTCCTGTTATTGGCGGTAGCGTACATCGCCTCGAATTCACCGATGAGTCAAGCGAAATGCGTATCGTACTTTTGGGAGCGCCCGGATCCGGCAAAGGCACCCAAGCCAAGATATTGATGGTGGAAAAGAACATTCCGCAGATTTCGACGGGAGATATGCTGCGCGAGGCAGCCGCATCCGGTACACGTTTGGGTCTAAAGGCCAAATCACTCATGGACGCGGGTAATCTGGTTCCCGATGAGGTTGTACTTGGAGTAATCAGCGAGCGATTGGCACGGCCAGACGCCCAGAACGGCTTCATTCTTGATGGATTTCCGCGGACGACGCAACAGGCTCTTGATCTCGAGGAATTGCTTGATCAGATGGACACCCCGCTCGATGCGGCGGTACTCATGGATGTCGATTTTGACATTCTGATGAAGCGCCTGACAGGTCGCCGCACCTGCTCATTGACGGGCAAATTGCTTAATATCCATTTTTCGTCGCAGGAAGAGCTTGATGAATGTGCCGATGCGGGTGGCGAGCTGATTCAGCGTGAAGACGATAACGAGGAGACGATCAGCAATCGCCTCGAGGTTTACCGCGAGAATACCGAGCCGCTCGTCGATTTTTACCGGGAGCGCCGCAAGCTGCTGACGGTCGACGCGGAAGGGCCGATCGACGAGGTTTATGAGCGGATGACCGCGGCGCTGGCATAGAACGCCGCTCCGCGACGATCGGACATTAATGTCAGAGCAAGCTCAGCAGATCGTCCCCAATAAGGTCGGCTCGCCAACCTGAGAAAACCCGGGATTTCCGATTGCCGGAGATTATCACCGCGGATAGCTCGCGCTTTGATGCAACTGTCTCGGCAGCTATGTCGAGATCCTGGGCACACGCAGCGACTCGGGACTGCATTTCCTTGAGCAGAGCTTTTTGTCCTTCGTCGGGCGGTCGGGGAGGGCTGTGGCTCTTGTCGTCATTGGCGGAAGCGGCGATCTCCTCCAGCAATTGCCGGCCAACCCGCTTGACCAGCTTTGGTGGTACGCCCTGGATATCTGCCATCCCCTGCTCTGAGCAGGGCAGCGTGTAGGCGATATCGAGCAAAACATTGTCTCGCATGATCCACTGGCGTGGCCGGTTACGTTTGATAGCCTCAGCTTCACGCCATGCGGCAAGGCGTTCCGCTGCGGCTCGTTTGCGGCCTCGAAAATTGCGCGCGCCTTTCAGGCGATCGATGGCCAGGCTGTCACTAATATCATAGAGCGCAGGATCCAGAAGCCAGCGCGCATCCTCGCGGGCCCAGCCGAGACGCCCTTTTTCTTCGAGTCTGTCACTGAGGATTTCATAGGCGGGAAGCAGGTATTCGACATCCTCGGCGGCATAGTCGAGATATTCGTCTCGTAGTGGCCGCTTGCTCCAGTCAGCACGTGTGTGCGTCTTATGGATTTCGACGTCAAAAAGTTCCTTGACGAGACCCGCGTATCCCATTTGCGCAGGAAAGCCGAGCAGACCGGCGGCAATCTGCGTATCGAATATAGATGTGGGCATCGAACCGGCTATTTGGTAAATGACTTCGATGTCCTGCCTGGCTGAGTGCAGCACCCAGTCGTGGGTGAGAATCTCCTTCCAGAACGCGTCCTGCGTGTGCCCCGCCAACGGGTCGACACACCAGGTTGCGTCCGCAGTCGCGATCTGCGTCAGGCAGAGTTGAGCAAAGTAAGTCCGCTCACGCATGAACTCTGTGTCAATGCCGATCTGGCCCTGTCGCTGCAGTTCAGGAACCAGCGTGTCTGGCTCATCGACGAATTGATATTGGGGCATGGAAAAGGCACAGGCGAAATTCGGAAGCAGAGGTTAACATGCGAACATCGTGCTGACCTTATTTGAAACTTTGTTCGCAATCATTCGCCTTAAGAAAGGACCGGATGCGATTCCCTATTCGTGGCTCCTGTGCCTGATCACAATGACGATGTGGCTGTTCGCGGGTTTGGCCATGACAGCTATTACTGAGGAACTCAACGATGCGGATTTTCTGCTTGGCACGTTTACCGGGGCGGCCGGCCTGGCGTGCTATGCCAGTATCATTGTGCTTAGCGGGCGCACGCCGCGCCTCCTGCAAACCGTTACGGCAATTCTGGGTTGTGGTGCTGTACTCAGCCTGCTTTTTATTGCCGGCAATGCGTTGCTGGCACCGATCCTCGGTGAAAACGTAACGAGCCTGGTAGTTACGCTGATCCTGCTCTGGTCCATTCCGGTTGAAGGACATATCATCGCGCGAGCCATCGACCAGCACTGGTACGTCGGCATCGTTGCGGCCATGGCCGTATTTGTATTCCAGCTATTTCTATACTCGCTGCTCAATCCGGCTGCGGGAACGGTGACCTGAGGCGTCATGCACATACACATTCTCGGAATCTGTGGAACCTTCATGGGCGGCGTAGCTGCCCTGGCGCGGGCGGCAGGGCATGACGTGAGCGGCTGTGATCGCAACGTCTATCCACCCATGAGCACACAGCTCAGGAAGCTGGGTATCGAGATTCACGACGGTGTTGACGCTGATCAGTTGGGCATCGACCCCGACTGTGTCGTGGTCGGCAATGTCATGAGCCGTGGCGTCGAGGTCGTCGAGGCCATGCTGAATCGTGGCATGCCCTACAAGTCAGGACCGCAGTGGCTGGCAGAGAATGTGCTGCATGAGCGCCATGTCATGGCGGTCGCTGGCACGCATGGCAAGACGACGACGGCCAGCATGCTCGCCTGGATTCTCGAGGACGCTGGTAAGGCCCCCGGGTTTCTGATTGGCGGCATCCCGGCCAATTTCGGCGAGTCGGCGCGCTATGGCGAGTCAGAGTATTTCGTTGTTGAAGCTGATGAGTACGATACGGCCTTCTTCGACAAGCGCGCCAAGTTTGTTCACTACCGGCCGCGCACGTTGGTGCTGAATAACCTCGAATTCGATCACGCCGATATTTATAAAGACATGGATGCCATCCTCTGGCAGTTTCATCAGCTTTTGCGAATGGTGCCGGGCAGGGGACGCGTCATCATGAACGGCGCTGACGAGAACATCAGGCGACTCATCGATCAGGGTTGCTGGACGCCGACCGAGACATTCGGCACTGCCGACGATACTGACTGGACTGCACGTTTCGACGACATGGTCGAACGCCACATCCGCATGCGCGGCCCGGATGGTCACGTAGCCAAAGCCCGCTGGAAGATCGGTGGTATGCACAATCTTGAAAATGCGTTGGCCGCGGTAGCAGCTGCCGCATCCGCCGGGATATCACTGGAGCAGGCCGTGGACTCGATGTCGCGGTTCGAGGGCGTCAAGCGACGCATGGAACGTACGGCGACGGTTGCGGATATAGCGATCTATGACGACTTCGCGCACCACCCCACGGCTATCGCCAAGTCAATCAAATCAATGCGCCGGCGTTACCCCGGGCATCGGGTCATTGTGGCAATTGAGCCACGCTCCAACACCATGAAGCTTGGTGTACACAATGAACTGCTGGCGGACTCGTTGCAGGGTGCCGATCTCGTGTGGATGTTCCGTCCCGAAGGCATGCGCGACGATTTCGAGGTGAGCCTTAAAAGTCTGGGTAGCAAGCTGCGCCTGTTTGATGATTACGATCGCCTGGTGAATGACATGTCGACTCGAGTTCTTGCTGGAGATCAGGTCATTTTCATGAGCAATGGCGGGTTCGGCTCCGCCCGGCAGACCCTGACTGCATTGCTGCAGCGGACCAGAAGCGGCTAGCGTTCGATAGCAAAGCTTTGTCAGTACCGGACGTCCTCGCAGCGTGCTCCTGGTCGCATGATGAGCATCTGCACGTCGCCGATCGCGCGTTCAATGAAAGCGCTTTCGCAGTAAGCCAGGTAGAACTGCCACATGCGAATGAACGTGTCCGAGTAGCCGAGTTCGCGTACTTCGTCTATTCGGGCAAGAAAACGATTGTGCCAGTGACGCAGTGTCCTGGCGTAGTGTGGGCCGATGTCCTCCAGATGAATGACCCGCATGTCGGTGTACCGGGTCAGCGTGCGGCTCATGTCCGTAACTGAGGTCAGGCAGCCTCCGGGGAATATGTATCGATTGATGAAATCGACGCCAGTCTTGTACTGGTCATAGCGCTGGTCCGCTATAGTGATGGCCTGCAGCAGCATCTGTCCGTCAGGTTTGAGCAGGTCGCAGCACTTCTTGAAATAAGTGTCGTGGAATTCGTGGCCCACTGCCTCGATCATCTCAATCGAGACGAGCTTATCGAAGCTTCCTTCCAGATCGCGATAGTCACAAAACAACAGCGTGACCCTGTCCTCGAGGCCGGCATCACTGATTGCCTGCTTTGCGAAGTCATGTTGCTGCTGTGAGATTGTTGTCGTTGTGACGTGACACCCATAGTGTTTCGCAGCGTGAATCGCAAAACCGCCCCAGCCGGTACCGATCTCGATTACGGAATCCTGTTCATCGAGATTCAGCTTCCTGCAAATGCGATCGAGTTTCGCGGTGGCTGCGGCATCGAGAGGCGTGTCGGGTGTATCGAAGTACGCGCACGAGTACATCATCCTCGGGTCAAGCCAAAGCTGGTAGAAGTCATTCCCAAGATCATAATGTGCCGAGATGTTCTTGCGGCTGCCCTTGCGCGTGTTTCGATTCAGCGCATGAAATAATTTCTGCAACGGCGAACTCAGCAGTGCTAGGCCCGAGTCCATTTTCTCGAGAACCTCACGGTTGCGGATAAGGATGCGCAGCAATTCACTGAGCTCGCTGCATTCCCAATAACCCTGCATATACGCCTCGCCCGCCCCAACAGAGCCTCCAAAAGCGATGGTACTGTAGAACTTCGGGCTAAGGACCTTGAGTTGCGCGACCGTTGGAAACTCAGGGGTAGAGTATCCAAACACGATTTGCCGGTCACTTTCGGTGACTACGACCCGGCCAACCTGGAGCTTTTCAAGACGTGACAGCACGACGCGGCGGGCGAGCCTGTCCAGCCATGATGATTGGGTGACGATCGCGTCGTGTTCGGTGGCGCTTGTTGAGCCTAGTCTCGTATTCATCGTGCGGTGAGTTCTTTTTCTTTCCTGGGGTGCGCGTATACGGGGCAGCGCTTTATCCAAAGGCGCAGAGCCTCCCAGTAAATCGCGAGAATAATCTTGAACGTTTGCATAGGAAAACGCATCAGCACCGAAGCTAGCGACCAACCGGATATTGGACGTCGCTTTAGCTTCATTGCTGCAGTGAACATACGCGCGCCGTCTCTGGAATTGGCCATGAATACGGAAAGCTTGTCTGCGGGCGCCGAGAGCACCCAGTCGTACCCAACCTCCATCGGCATGAATGGTGATACATGCATCTTCTTCGTTGGGCTAAAGCGCCAGGACGAATCAGCCGCGCTGGGCGCACGACACTCCATTACGTAGGTGTCGCGCTCTCCCCAGGGGGTGTTGTTGACCTCGGATACTATGTACTCGACTTTTTCGCCTTTGGCGGAAAAACAGTAATAGAAGCTGACCGGGTTAAAACAATAGCCGAAGTAAGAAAGGTTCGTGAGGAGGCGGATGGGGCCGTCGGGGCGCTTGCCGGTTTCATTTTCGACCAGGTCGCGAACAGCCTCGTCGAGGGCTTGTTCCGCTGGGCCGAGGTGGTTCGAGCGACGGAATCGGGCTAATGCCGGCCGGGATATGGACCAGAACCAGCGTTTCTGGAACAGCGTGTCCAGTTCCGCAAGGTCCAGGTACATAAGAAACAGGCGATAGCTGAACGCATGCTTCGCCGGCTTCACCCGCGCGTGCCTAACTTGCCCTTCGTAGATGCAGCTGTCCATTGGAAAGCCTCTCCTCGAAATGTCCAAGCGCACTCAACGCACTTACAACTCCGTCTTCGTGGAAACCGTTTCGCCAGTAGGCGCCGCAGAAAAATGTTCGGTCTTCATTGATTTCCGACTGGCGCCGCTGCGCAGCTACTGACTCCCGTGAGTAGACGGGGTGTTCATACTGGACGGTGCGAATAACCTTGCCCGGGTCGATATGGCGATCATTGTTGAGGGTAACCAGGTATTGCTTGTTCGCCTTGAGTCCCTGGAGGATGTTCATGTTGTAAGTGACAGCGACATGGCGCGCTGAATCTCTGGGTATGTGGTAGTTCCACGCTGACCAGGCGCATTGCTTCCTGGGCATCAACGAAGCATCTGTATGCAAAATCGCCTCATTAGACTGGTATTGGATGGTGCCAAGCACCTCCCGTTCCATAGGTGAGGCATCTTGCAGCAGGGAGAGGGCCTGGTCGCTATGGCAGGCCACGAACACGTAGTCGAATCTTTCACTTCCACCGGTGGCGGAGTGCACCTCGACGTAATCGTCTGTGCGGCGAATCGACTGCACGGGGCTGTTTAGCCGGATACGGTCTTGGTGTCCGGCAACAAGCTTGTTTACGTATTCGCGGGAGCCACCCTTGATCACATGCCATACCGGTCGGTCGCTTATCTGCAGCAGGCCGTGATTGGCGAAAAAGCGAACCAGGAATTTGACCGGCATCTCAAGAACAGAACCCGGTTCTGCCGACCAGATGGCCGCTGCCATAGGGATCAGGTAGTGGTCGATAAATTCCTTGCTGTATCCGTTTTCGAGGAGATAGTTGCGGAGAGTTTCTGTGCCGTCGAGACGATCAACGTTGGGCAAGGTGGTTCTGTTGAAGCGCAGAATGTCACGAATCATCCGATAGAACGATGGCCGCAGGAGGTTTTTTCGTTGCGCAAACAAGCCATTGAGCGACGACCCGCTGTATTCAACCCGGCCGTCATCTGCCTGCACACTAAAACTCATTTCACTTGGCTGAGACTCCTGGCCGATCTCTTCCAGCAGGCGAATGAAATTCGGGTAAGTACGGTCGTTGAAAACGATGAATCCCGTATCGACGGCGAGCGCTCGATCGTCTTCATAAACGTCCATAGTGTTTGTATGACCACCAACATAGCTGCCGGACTCGAACACGGTGATGTCGTGCTCCTTGCGAAGCTTGTAGGCGGCAACATTGCCGGCAATTCCACTGCCGATGACTGCGACTTTCATGACATCACCAGCGCTGTGGTACGCGTTCCAGTTTCGAAGTGTCGTAACCGAGTGACTCTACGAACGCGAGCAGCTCCTCGTATTCTCGATCCGCAATAGTTGGTGTGCGTGCCATGACCCATACAAAGTCACGATTCTGGCGGCCAATGATTGTCTTGGTGTAGTCGTCGTCAAGATAAACGATTCGATAGTCAGCCTTGATCGGCCAGACAAAGCGCATCCCCCAGAGGGCGTTCGACTTGTCGTCGCGCACGAAACCTTTAGGGTTGTATTCCTTGAGCTTGCCGTCGAAGCCGTCCTTTCTGAACGTGAATTTGGTCGCTATGGTGCCGTCAGTGTTCAGGCTGTAGGTCTCTACGGCATTGTGTGCCCCTTTTTCCAGAAATGTGGGAATGTTGGCGATTACGTACCAGGGCCCCATAAAGCGATCGATGTCGACGTGATCCACAGTTTTCATTTCAGGTCCTTTGGCCGCACATCCACCAAGGATTGTTGCAGCGAGAGCGAGGCACAGGAGTTTGCTTAGTGCGCGCATATCAGGAAAGCTCATAGCGGATGATGTGTCCGCCTTTGGCAACAGATTCGAGCGCTAACCATTCGTCGTCGGGCGAGTACCAGAGCGTCAGGTCGACGTTATAGGCGGTCAGCCGAAAGCGTGTTGCCGGAACCTGCTGCCCCCGAACCTCGACAACGTCATTTCCGGCTTGCTCTACCGTGATGTCGACGTACTCTCCTGTCTGGGGGTTCAGGAGACGAGGCTGCTCCAGGAAGTCGGCATTCCAGTAGGCGAAGGTCATCACGCACTCCGGCAGTTCGACAGGATTTGCGCCACGCTGTACAGAGAAGCCGTCATCGGTCTGACTTCCGGTTACACGAATGCGGTCGCCGTTGTCGTTCGTGCTGGCGGAGAAGTCGACAAGGCAATTATCCGCCCAGCGCTCAGCAGCCCTGTGCTCATATTTGTAAGCTGGAATAAACAGGATTGTGTATTTGAAGTTTGCTTCGCTCTGCACGAGCTTTACGCCATCCT
>CALDZH010000040.1 GCA_937944275.1 uncultured Woeseiaceae bacterium | reverse complement strand
GCGCTGCACAGCGTTTCACTGGCATTGTCGTCAACCTCCGCCGTCCAGCTCCAGCGGCCCTTGCGATAGACAGCACCGCATCCGGGGCATCGCGTCGGTTCCTTGAATTGGCCGCGCTGTTTGTATGTGTCATGAACCTGCTCCCGCAGCAGCCGATCGCGTCGCTCCGGTGGTTGGGTTGGCGTGCTTGTCTTCATTACTCAGTCCTCGGTATCCACGAGTAGAATCGGGCAGTTCAGCCTTGCGAACTCGGCATAGACCGGCCAGCCCCGGAGGTGCGACGGTGCAATCAAAATATCTTGCTCGACGCTGACAAGATCTCGAAGTTGCGTAGCCTGATGCTCTCGCAGGACCTCGAATACAAACTTAAGCTCAGCCTCGTCAGCGAGGCGTTGTAAATGAATGCGTGTTCGATCAACGGCGTCTTTATTGATTTGCTCGGCTCGTTTTGGCGTAAATTTCACGTTGGCACGGCCGATACGAGAAATTTCCTGCGTAAACGGCAAGCTCGCTGCCCGGTGCCATCGATCGTCACTAACAAAAATTGCTACCAGTTCAACGCGAGTATCCGCTAGATGCTCGGCCACCACATGCCAAAGCCTGATCAAGGAGCTCGTCTCCGTGACCGCCAACAAAATGCGGCGCAGGTCATTTGTGCTGCTTCTCTCCATCGGTGGCCTCGAGAAACGTCTTCCGTTTCCTTGCGTAGCGGATCAGCTGATCCTCTACTTTTCGATTGACAGAGCCTTCAGGAAACTGGTCATCGCTGCCGCGATCACCGGCATTTTCACCGGTCAGAATTTCGATCGCTTCGTCGATGTGTTGTGCTGCGAATATTGAAAATTCCCCCTTCTCTACGGAATCAACAATTTCTTCTGCCAACATCAGGTGCTTGACGTTGTCGCGAGGAATGACGACGCCCTGTGACCCGTCGAATCCACGCTGTCGGCAAACCTCATAAAACCCTTCGATCTTGTCGTTTACACCGCCCACCGCCTGAACGCGGCCAAGCTGATTTACAGACCCGGTGCACGCAATACTTTGTCGCACTGGTACACCGGATATGGACGACAACAATGCACACAGTTCCGCGACCGATGCGCTGTCACCTTCGACTCCACCATAGGATTGCTCGAAAACCACGCTTCCGTGCAACGACAAGGGTATTTCCGGGGCATAGCGAGCTGACAATGCCGCTGACAGGATCATCATGCCCTTGGAATGGATGGCGCCACCGAGTTCGACTTCTCGTTCTATGTCAACGACGTCGCCCGTCCCGATTCGGGTCGTGGCGGTGATCCTGACCGGGTGACCGAATCGATACTCGCCAAGATCAACTACCGCAAGACCATTAACCTGGCCAACGCAGCTCCCCGACGTATCGATGAGAATTGTCTGTCTCTGAATCGCATCGACTACCCGCTCCTCGACCCGGCTGAGCCGATGATCGTGTCGCTTGATAGCCTCGATGACGTCATCGACAGACACGCTGGAAGCGCCGCGTTGTCGAGCCCAGTAGTCCGCCTGAGTTAACAGGTCATCCAAGGAACGTATATTCATCGACAAGCGCTCACTGTCCTCAGCACCCCTTACGCGTTGTTCGATCACCCTCGCCACAGCATCTGCCCCGAATGGCAGCAACTCACAAAGCCGGATTCTGTCACTGACAAGCCATGCAAACGCCTGCACATTGTCGTCCGAGCGAGCCAGGACGTCGTCGAAGTCGGCGGCAACCTTGAACAGGCTGCTGAACTCCTTGTCATAGTTGCTGAGGACATAGTAAAGCCAGCGCTCCCCGATCAGGACGACCTTTACGTCGAGAGGAATGGGCTCTGGCTTCAAGGTTGTCGTGCTGACAAATCCCAGCGCATCCGCCGGTGATTCGATACGTACCTGCCTTGCGAAAAGAGCCTGCTTGAGTGCTTCCCAGACAAAAGGACGGCCCAGTATTCGATGGATGTCGAGAATCAGGTAGCCGCCGTTTGCCTGCTGCAGAGCGCCAACCCGAACCATACGAAAGTCAGTAAGCAACGCGCCCATCTCGGCCCGATGTTCAATCTTGCCGATCAGGTTCGGGTAGCTGGGGTTGGGCTCGTATACAACCGGGGCCGGCTTGCCAAACTCGTTACTCACGACGAGATTGACTGCGTACGATGCAAGAACAGCAGAAGAATCCTGCCGGAGAAATGGCAGTGTCGCCCCATCCTCCTGACGAAAATCTTTGGCGTTCGCGACAATATCCTGTTCCACATCATCGAGGTAACTCACAACGTCCGGCAGGTCGCGATAGTCCGCCTTCAGTTCCTCAAGCAATACGCTGACAGTGTGCGATGTTACTTCCCTGTCCAGGTCACGAATACGTTCGTGATGCCGCTTTCGTAACCGGGGCAGACTTTCAACGCGAGCTTCGAGTTCCTCGCTCAGTCGCTCTATGGCCGCATGGATACTTTCCTGTTTCTTGCTCGGCAGCTTCTCGAACTCCTTGTCATCAAGAACCTTGCCGTCGTGGAGCGGCGCAAGCACGTAGCCCGTCGGTGTCTGCAGGACCGCAATGCCTTCCGTCTTCGCCTGCTCTTCGATGCGTCGCAGTTGTTCTTTCACTTCCTTCTGCGTCTCTGCCTCGAGAGCCTTGCGTTGATTGCGGTAGTCGTCATCTTCAAAGACCGCCGGAATCGCAAGCCGAATCTCCTCAATCAGCGAATGCATCTTGTCGCGGAATTCCGGCGCCTGGCCAGGAGGTAACCGCAACGCACGTGGCCGCTCAGGATTGGAGAAACTATTTACGTAGCACCAATCATCAGGCGCGCCCTTTTCGGAAGCCCGTGCTTTCGTAAGCCCCAGGACCAGTTCATGGCGATTGCTGCCTACCGGTCCAAGCACGAAAACGTTGTAGCCTTCGCGCTCCATCTGGATGCCAAAACGCAGGGACTCAACAGCGCGCTCCTGACCCAGGTAGATCAGTTCATGGGACTTCTCTTGGTCAGCCCGTGCGGCAGCTATTAAGGGTTCGCAACCCCTGCGGAGGCGGGCGGCTGGAACAGCCAGTGCAGATGCATGTTCCCGGAAATCAGGCATAGGCCGCAATCCAAGGCAATGCTCGAATTTCTATGAAGCCACATCTCGAGACCCTGCCGTCACTAGGGAAAACCCGAATACCGCGGCGCCGGCAACTGTGATTAACTGTTTTGCGGGTGGAGCCTGAAGAGGCTCAGTGGCGGTAGATGTCCGACACGCGTTCTGCCTGGCGCCGCAACGCCGTACCGATCCCGGCTTCATCGAAAAGCGCATTGATTTCCCCGAGCCTTGGCGCAGAAGGCTGTAGCCCGATCTCCGGGTCGTCTATCGGTGC
>CALDZH010000039.1 GCA_937944275.1 uncultured Woeseiaceae bacterium | reverse complement strand
GCGGACCTCCATAGTGGTCGATCCGTCCGAGGAAAAAATAAAGTCCGAGTTCGAAAACGTCAGTCGTACCTACCTGCCCATGCACTCGATCATTCGCATCGACGAGGTAGACAAGCAGGGTGTCAGCAAGATATCCAAGCTGGAGGGCGGCAACGTCGCGCAGTTCCCGCTGCCCGTCTATACGCCGGGTGACAGCAACAAATAGACGCGCCTCAGGGTGGTCCGAGCCGGGTGCTCTGGTATGATCGCGTCTCCAATTCCAGCCATCCCATGAAAGGCCCTCGAACGACATGATCGAACTGCCAGGACAGGCGGCATTATCGAATTTTCGCCTGGCCAAACTGACCCGATCCCTGAAGCACGCGGATGACCGCGTAGATGCCGTCGAGGCTCGCTTTACCTACTTCGTAGCTACCAATGCCGAGCTGTCCAAAGAGGGCAGGTCGCGGCTGGACGCCTTGTTGCTTTCCGGGGATGCTCCGGCGAAGCTGCAGCGCGGCGCAAAACGGCTCTACGTCGTGCCGCGGCCGGGTACAATTTCTCCGTGGTCGTCCAAGGCGACTGATATTGCGAAAGCCTGTGACGTTGCTGCTGTGGAACGGATTGAGCGCGGTATCTGCTACGCACTGGAATTCTCGGGCAAGGTCGGTGACGACGATGTACGAGCGTTGAGCCATCTGCTTTTCGATCGCATGACCGAGGCTGTTTACCGGGATGCCAGCGGTGTTGAAGCGCTATTCGAGGCGCACGAACCCGCTCCGGTAGGCGTCGTACCGCTGGGCGCACAGGGACGGGAGGCGCTGGTTGGCGCCAACACGGATCTCGGCCTGGCGCTGTCCGCGCAGGAGATCGACTACCTGGTTGCTTGCTACAACGACCTGGGACGTGATCCGACTGATGCGGAATTAATGATGTTCGCCCAGGCAAACTCGGAGCACTGCCGCCACAAGATATTCAACGCAAGTTGGACCATCGATGGCGAAAAACAGGACCAGCGCCTGTTCAGCATGATCAAGTCAACAACCGAGAAGACACCTGACGGCGTGATTTCTGCGTACAGTGACAATGCTGCCGTGTTTGAGGGTTGGAACGGCCGGCGATTGATGCCCCGCTCGACGAATCGAGAATACGAATTTGCAGAAGAGCCGATACACGTTCTTATCAAGGTCGAAACGCATAATCACCCGACAGCTATTTCACCATTTCCGGGTGCAGCCACAGGTTCGGGCGGGGAGATCCGGGATGAAGGTGCGACCGGCCTCGGCGCCAAGCCAAAAGCGGGCCTGACCGGATTCACGGTGTCCCATCTTCGCATTCCCGGCTATGCGCAGCCATGGGAAAACGATTTCCCGCATCCAGACCACCTGGCGACGCCGCTCGATATCATGATCGAGGGGCCGATCGGCGGTGCTGCGTTCAATAATGAATTCGGGCGACCGAACCTGGCCGGCTACTTTCGTACTTACGAGAGTCATTTGCCGGGTCTTCCCGACAGCGAGATTCGTGGTTATCACAAACCAATCATGATCGCGGGCGGCATGGGGAATGTCCGCGCAGAGCACGCCAATAAGATCGATGTACCGGTTGGCGCCAAGATTGTCGTGCTCGGGGGTCCGGCGATGCTGATTGGCCTGGGTGGTGGCGCCGCATCTTCTCTGGCAAGTGGCACGTCGAGTGCCGAGTTGGATTTCGCATCCGTACAGCGCGGCAATCCCGAGATGGAGCGCCGCGCGCAGGAGGTCATCGATCGCTGCTGGGAGATGGGCAAGGAGAACCCGATTCTGCTGATTCACGACGTCGGCGCTGGTGGTTTGTCAAACGCTGTGCCCGAGGCCGTTGATCACAGTGGTCATGGCGCCGAGGTCGAGCTGCGTGAGGTCGATAACGCCGAACCCGGAATGTCGCCGATGGGTATCTGGTGCAATGAAGCACAGGAACGCTACGTACTGATCGTCGGCGAGGACCGGGTCGATGAATTCAGGATGCTCTGCGAACGTGAGCGTTGCCCGGTTTCTGTGGTCGGTACGCTGACCGGTGATGGAAATCTCGTGGTCAATGATCGTGACTTTGGCAATCGGATCGTCGATATGCCGATGCAAATGTTGCTCGGCAACCCACCAAAGATGGAACGCGATGTCAAACGTGCGCCGGCGCCGGAGGAAGTCCTCAACCTGGATGGAATTGAACTGGAAGAGGCGGCGTTGCGCGTGCTGCGCTTTCCGGCTGTCGCGGACAAGTCTTTCCTGATCCATATCGGCGATCGGACAGTCGGCGGCCTCAGTGCGCGTGACCAGTTGGTCGGTCCGTGGCAGGTACCGGTGAGTGATGTTGCGATTACGTCGTCGGGGTTTGGCAGCGTCACTGGCGAAGCTATGGCTATGGGGGAGCGCACGCCGCTCGCATCGACGAACGCTCCGGCATCGGGCCGTATGGCCGTAGCGGAATCAATTACCAATATTGCGGCTGCACCGATCGAATCGTTGAACAAGGTGCGCCTGTCCGCAAACTGGATGGCAGCG
>CALDZH010000038.1 GCA_937944275.1 uncultured Woeseiaceae bacterium | reverse complement strand
CAGGAAGCGGATTCTGATTGACCATGGCTCACGACCATGTACACCGAGCCGAGGAAAGTAACCTGAAGCGCGTCATGATTGCGCTCGTCCTGACGGGCACATTCATGGTTGTTGAGGTGATCGGCGGGATTATATCCGGCTCGCTGGCGTTGCTTGCCGATGCCGGCCACATGCTTACCGACACGATGGCACTGGCGCTCGCCGCTGCGGCCTTTCACGTCAGCAAGCGGCCTGCCGGTGGAAATCTTACCTATGGCTATCAGCGATTCCAGATTCTCGCTGCATTTGTCAATGGACTTAGCCTGTTGCTCGTCGTTGGATGGATTTTCTACGAGGCTGTGAAGCGCTTCATCACGCCCCGCGATATTCTTGGCGAGACAATGCTAACCGTTGCTGCAGCGGGTCTCGTTATCAATGTCATCTCATTTGCCGTATTGCATTCCGGTGACCAGGACAACCTGAATATTCGTGGCGCGGCGCTGCACGTCGCGGGCGACTTGCTCGGATCGGTCGCGGCGATTGTCGCCGCGGTCGTAATCATCTACACAGGTTGGACGCTAATCGATCCCATTCTGTCGGTTGCGGTCGCCTTCCTCATCCTGCGCAGTGCCTGGGTGCTGGTGAAAAGAAGTGCGCATGTCCTGTTGGAGGGCGCCCCCGATTGGCTCGATGTCACGGATCTGCAGCACCGAATTGTCGCTAATATTCCTGGCGTGTATGGAATCCATCACGTGCATGTCTGGGGACTGACGCCACAGCAGCTCATGCTTACCATGCATTTGCAGCTGGACGATGCAGCCCGGAGTCAGTCAGCGGTGGTACGCGAGGTGAAGGCGTTTTTGCGCGACGAGTACGGAATCGACCACTCGACTATCGAAGTCGAGCTGGACGAGTGCGCAGATCACCAGGTTATGCTGCCCTAGGCCGCTGCCGCACATCCATGTGCTCCGCGGCACAGGGTTATCCTGCCCTAGTCGTCGGGCGTAACAATCCCGATGTAGGGGAGGGTGCGATTTTTCTCCGCATAATCGAGGCCGTATCCAACCACCCACTCATCTCCGATATCAAAGCCGAGGTAGTCTGTCTGTACTTCAACCTCGGCGCGTTCTGCCTTGCGTACGAGGGCACAGGTCTTGACCGATGCAGGCCGATGCGACTCGAGCATACCGATCAGGTACTTGAGAGTGTGGCCCGTGTCGACAATGTCCTCGACGATGAGCACGTGTTTACCCTCGATATTACCGCGCACGTCCATGACGAGGCGTACCGCGCCTGTCGACGTGCTGTTGCTGCCGTAGCTGGAGACGGCTATGAATTCGATGGTTCGAGGAATGGTCAGGCGGCGCGAAAGGTCGGCGAGGAAGATAAATGAGCCTTTCAATACGCCGACAAGCACGAGATCATCGGTCTCGCCATAGTCAGTCGAGAGCTGCTCCGCAAGCTCGCCTACACGAGTCTGGATTTCTTCTTCGCTGATGAGTACAACTGGTAACGTCATGGGGTTCGAGAATAGGGTATGAAACGCTCGATCGCAATCGCCGGCAATATGGGGACCGGCAAGTCGACGCTGGTGGACTTCTTGCATCGCACTTATGGTGTGTCCCCATTCTATGAACCAAACGACGAAAACCCGTACCTCGGGGACTTCTATAAGGATATGAAGCGCTGGGCGTTTCAGTCACAACTCTATTTCTTGTCGAACAAGTTCCGATTGCACCAGGAGCTCGACCGGCAGCCGGGCGTTGTCGCGTTGGATCGCACGATTTTCGAGGATGCCGAGATCTTCGCAACGGCATTACACCAGATGCGCAAGATCTCGAAGCGGGATTGGGAAACCTATCAAGGTTTTTACCATGCAATCCTCGATGCCATAAGACCGCCGGATCTGATGATCTACCTGCGCTGCTCGATGCGGACCTTGCGCCAGCGTATCAGGCTCCGCGGCCGCAAGATGGAGCAGGATGTGCCCCTATCCTATCTCAAGCGCCTGGACCGCCTGTACGAGAACTGGATCGAGTCTTACGACATGAGCGAGGTACTTGTTCTTGAAACGGACAGGCTCGATTACATACATGATCTCGTTCATCGCCTCGATGTCATGGAACGCATTGAGTCCGTTTTGCCGGATGAAATCGGGCGACCCGGTTGCTAATAGCGTTGCTCGCCTAAAGCAGGAACACGTCCTCAATAGCCATGTCGAACGTGCTCGCTATCTTGTGAGCCAACTGCAGAGAAGGGTTGTACTTCCCTTTCTCCAGGAAAACGATCGTCTCGCGCCGAACACCGACCTCCTTGGCGAGATCGACCTGGGTCATCCCACGGGCGGTTCTCAACTCCTTAATTCTGGTTTTCATCGTAGTTGCGCGTCATGTAGTTCCTGATGGCGATTGAAATGAACGCGGATAACAGAATTCCGCCACCTAGCATGGTCTCTACGTCGGGGATAAATGCTTTGAACAGGAAGATGAGCATCCAGACGTACATGGACGCTATGAACGCGTAATAGCCTGCTTTGTATTTGATCCGGTTACTCAACTCGTCTTCAGGCGGGAAGCCCTGCTGCTCATCTCTGTACTGTCTCATGTGGACCACAAATGCATAAACGCCTGAAATCAGAAGGATGGCGATTATGGCGGTCTGTAAAACGTTGGGTTCGTAGCCGGCACGGTAGACGGCAATGAATCCCCAGATCGACAGCGTGACAAGGAGGGATACAAGGGCGATAGCGGGTTTGACGTATTTCATGGCGATCACCAAATGTGAGGTATTTCTAACAAATGAATGTTAGAAATATCTCACATCAATGTCAAGCCTAGTCGATGCGAAAGCCGGCGTTCCTGAGTTTGCGGGCGCTGGCGTCGAACTCCTCGCGGTCGGCATAAGTCATCACGACTTCAAACTCGCCGGTACCGCGGCGAAACCAGTCCAGGCTGAGTTCAGGTGCTTTGGTCTCCAGGCGTTCGATAAATGCCTCGGCCCGATAGGGTTCGCCAAATGTCAGGAGGGTCGATTGCCCGATCTCAGAATACAGCGCATCAGGGACCGGCTTTCGCGCCGTGCCATTGCCAAGAACATAGTTGAGATGGCGGTAAATGTAACCGGAATACCACTCGGCGCCGGACGGTATGTTGTAGCCACTCTTGGCAATTCGCCCGGGCCCATAGTTGTACGCGGCCAGTGAGAGATGCAGGTTGCCGTCGTAGGTCCCGAGCAATTCCTTGAGATAGCGAGCGCCCGCGTCGATATTCGTGCAAGGGTCATAAAGATCACTGAGGCGGTTGATGCCAAGGTGGCGTGCTGTACCTGGCCAGAGTATCTGCATTACCCCGTGCGCGTTGGCACGCGATCGTGCCGTTGCTTCGAAGTCACTTTCGCCGCGTGCAACGGCGAGCAACAGCGTTTCCGGCAAATCGTACTGCAATGCTGCCGCCTTGAAGCAGGTTGCATGCGGAAACCTGTATGCGGGTTCATGTGCCGACAGATGACGACTGTAGTTGGCCCATTGCGCTTCGGGATTGACCTTGGACGCGTCGGCCGTCATTGCCAGCAAGAAGAGTAGTGAGCCGCCCAGCAATATCAGTATTTTCTCAATTTGCTCCTGCATCTCAGCTGTCCGACATGTCGAGACCGGTGGCAGCCGAAATTCGCGCGAGTTTGTCTTGAATGTCCTCGTCGTCCAAGTAGGCAAAAGCGACCTCGTAGACCCCGGTCTCAACCTTGACGACTCGATAGTCGATCCCGGTTGATTCCTGCAGTTTTGCGACGAAACCGTTGGCGGCCAACTCGCTGCGGAACGGACTCCAGAACGCGTACCAGTTTTCGTTCGTAACAGGCTCGGGCGCCGAATCCGGTTCCGGGTTGGGCGCGAAAATTTGTTCGACCAGTGCCTCGTAGTCAGGCTCAGGTGCGGCCTCTTCCGTTGGTTTGGTTTCAGGTTCCGGGGCAGACTCCGGTGCAGTTTCCACGGCAGTTTCTGTTGCCGGCTCGGTCAACGGCAGCGGCTCAGGTTGAGGAACCGGCTCGAGCACGGACTCCGGATCGATCGCAGCGTCCGGTTCGCCAAACTCGGGTACACCTAACGTAATGATAAGGAACGCGATTGCGAGTGCGGCGCCAGTTATTATGCCGATGAGTCTTAGCATGATGCTCTCCTACAGAACGTTTCGAACTTCAATGGCGCGCCAATCGACATGTTCCGCAGCACGCGCCGTTAACATGGCAAAGTCGTTCAGCCATGCCCTCAGTTCGTCATCCTCGAGTCCGGGGCGCAGCGCTTCCGTACATCGCATCGGTAACCTGTCCATATGGTTGGCCATTCGGCGTGCAACTTTCGCGTCAGTGACAACCACCGCGTAGTAGGTATCGAGGTCCGGCGCCGTATTCCATTCGTAGGTTTCGGACCAGTTTCGGCGTGACGTCGTCGTCCGGGCAATCGGAAACTGAAGCGGCTGGCCGCTGCGTGCAACACGCGCTGTTGTCCGGCCCCGGCAATCCGAATCGGACAATCGCACGAGTCCGTGATTCGCTTGGTGCTCGAGGAAAAATACAATCGAGTCCACCCTGGCCTCGGTTTTCAGAATTGAACAAGATCCCACGCCGCACTCAGTGCGAGAGCGCGGAGCCGAAATTACGAGCGGACCAATCAGGCTGTCCTTGCCCGCATTTGGGATCGATATGGGTGGTGGCGTCATGGGTTCGGTCGTGCCGGCGGCCACCACCGGGCGCGCAGCGGGCGGCTTTTGGGATTCTGGCAAGACGATGTAGGCGCTGGCGCTAAGCGCGGCGATATCTTCTGTGTCACGGCTCGGTGTAACGGTTACCCAGTACTGGTGTAAAACGCCGTCGATGCGATGCGCCTTGCCGCTCAATATTGCATTAGCCGTGTCCATATCGGTACTCAGCGTCAGCGCCTGGCGATTCGCGAGGTTGTTGCTGATCAATTCAACAGTGCCTTCGAGTCCATTTGCAGGCGGCTCGACGAGGTCGACTGAAACGACGTAGTCATCTTCAACGCGTCTCTTCAGCGTACATGACAACGTATGTGCAAGATGTGCCGCGAGCAGGTCGGTCTGTCCCAAAGTAAATGGAACGTCGCGCGCGCCCAGAAAAGTTTCGTCCACGCGTTCAAGACGCATAGCCTGTCGCTGACTTGTGCTGAGCTTTCCATGCCAGCGTCTTCCGAATCCAGTGACCCAGTTGCGGTCCTCGAGATCGAGCGCACGAACATTGACGGCGTAGCTGCTATCGAGCTTTTGCACGAGTTCGACACCGATGTAGTAATGCACGTCATCGTGCATGCAGTCCTGAGGACTGGATTCGAGCGTCGTGCCGCTGCGTCCTTGCTGCCAGCCGATCTCCACGCCGGCCGTATCAACGGCTGCCGCGAGCAGGCGGTCACGTATTGATAGAGCGAGGGCGTTGGTTGTTGATGCCGGAGCGTTGTCGTCCAGCACGACAAACATTACGGTCTCGTCCTTGAACCGGGGATGCACAAGCAGTTGTTGGCGTATATACGGAATCAAGTCGTTATCGACCCAACGGTCAACGTCTTTTTCGCGTGACTCTGCGACGGTTGGAATGGATTGCGCAACGAGTATTGTTAACAGGACCATGAATCGACGCATCATCTGGCCTCCCAGTTAATTTCACCGCCGGCATTTATAATCAGGGATCCACCGCGATGTTCCTGCATCAGTGCATCAAGCTGCGTAGTCATCCTTCCGGGCAGTGTAACGCCCCAGCTGACTTCGCTTGCATCGGTCCCGGTGCGCGACAGCGCATCAGTCACCGCGGACGGTACGGTGCTTGTTTCCATTTCATGAAAAGTGTTCGGTGTCGAAGCGTCCCAGAAACTGACGCGACTTTCGCTAACGGTCATGCGCTTCGCGCGCCCGGATGCAATCGCGTACAAACCCACGTGTTGCGTGGCAACCGCTCGCATCAATGCTGCATCCGATGCGAATCGTAATGTGAAGCCCTCTTTCTCAGGCTCGGTCGGTGGAGGAGGCGACGGCTCTTCAACAATTGGGGCAGTCGATGCCACCGGCTTATCCGCGGGCGCAAATTTTGGCTGCCACTTTGGACGTGTGAGCACCACGGTTTCTTCAGCGCTCTGGGGCTCAGATTGCTGATCTGCAGTAATTGGCGGCTCCACAATTGGTTCTGGCCTGGGCTTGGCCAGAGCAACCGGTTCAGGTGTCGGTTCTACCGCTACTTCTTCAATTGGAACCGCTTCGATCGGCGTTAGTGGAATGCTCTGTACCAGCGCAAATATGGCAACAAGACAAAGTGAAAGAATGGCCATGAAGCGCATTACGTCTGTCTGCAAATCAGCCGCTCCGCCAACGTCAAGGTCGGCGGAGCGGTTGAGCGGATAAGCGAGTGGCGAACGAGTCATGTTGTGTCCCCACGCAAGTGAGCTTCGATTCTTTGCAGGGATGCCCGCATTTCCGACGTATCGGCGCGTGCGGCCTTGTCATAGTGCAGCTGCAAGTCGTTGCCGAGCGTAATCGTCTTGTAGACGCGCATCAGGTAACCGCCAATACCGCCAAAGATAGTCGTCGATAGCGCGAGCAGAATGCCTCCGTCGATCATTCGCTCGAGCATTGCGAACGCGCCCTGTGCGAGTGCCGCATCTCGATCGCCCAGCGCAAAAATCAGTGCGCTACGCATGCCAATCGCCGTCCAGATGACGCCGGTGCCGAAGAACAAGGTAGTCCAGATGTCCGTAAGGTGATCGAGTTGCACGATGTGAGTGATCGGTCGCGATTCTTCAAGTGCCTTGCGGAGGCGCCCCAGGGTCACGAAGTAGGCTAACAACAGCCCGGTGAAAACAGGGATCGACAAACCGAGGTTTGTGTAGGCCCAATGCATCCATTCGCCCGGGCTGCTTATTGCCGTGTCGTCGAAATAGATGATTTCGGCGCGACTCAGCACGTATACCATTGCCGCGCCGCTGATCAGCGTTCCGAGCGCGCCGGCGACAAGCCCCTTAAGAAAGACCAATGTGCGGTTCACGGTCCCGGCCGTTACTTACGATCCGGCGGAACAGGCCGTGCAGGTTGCTTCGAGCACGAGCTCGACTTCCTGGTACAGCTGATCGGCGCGGTAGTAACTCTCGCTGTCGAGGCTGATATTCAATAGTCCGCGTTCCTTTTCGGACAACTCGCGTTCCATGTTGAAAAGCACTCGTTGCTTGTTCGGACAAGTATGAGAGCAATTGTTGTAGTCGCCCTTCATGGACATGAATTTCACGTTGAAATATCGGTTGTAGTAGTCCTGGGCCTGGCGTTTGCTCAGAAGACCCTGATCGCTTGACCACACCAGAAACTCACTGAACGCTTGCTTGTTTTCGGGCTTGGGGTCGCCCTCTGCGATTGACAGCAGGTCGTCGTAGTAGCGATCGAAATGCGCATGGCAGCCGTTGATTAGTGACGTCTGCGTACCATCGATCGCGGCGGCAAGATTTTTTGACTGTGGCCCGCCGCATTCTGGCGCATTGGTTGCGCAGGATGCGAAGAACAGGGCCGCAAACAGGACTGACAGTTTCAGATACATGGTGGTGCTCCCTTATTGTTCCAACGGGCTGCGATAAGCTTGCTCAATGCTGCCCGGTGGTGGGCTGGCTACAAGTGCCGTATTGTCCGCATCACCGAACAGGATGCTCTTGACGCCGCCAACGACCTCGACCATTTCGGGCGTGATGATGCCGAAGGATTGATTGAGTTGCTCCATCAGTGTCGCGCGCGCAATTTCCTGGCGCGTGCGTTGAATCAGGAGGCTGGTCTCCTCCATATCCAGGTAAATGTCCGACGCCAGCACCGCAAGCGACTGGTCGCCTTTGGCGCCGGACGTAGCGACCAGTTGATAGTATTGCTTGAAGCGTTCGGACAAACGCATGCCGGACCGCCCGCGCAGAGTTGGTGCAGCTTTCGCGTCTGTCTTGCTCGCATTGCCGCCAATTAGCGTTTCCTGCAAAGTCCACGGTGTCATCTTTTTGCCGAGTTCGTTGCGGAGCCCTTTTTCGAGGCTGTTTCGTGTGTTGTTTACGGTGTGCTCCATATCCGGCAGGCGTTCTTCCATGATCGTCAGCATCTCGAGATACGTCGCACCGATCTGGCGGGCGAGGCGCTGGCAACCCGAGTCATTCTCGGCGCCGTCGCATTTACTTTCGGTGTAGAGTTCCTGCTGCTGATCAAGCCGGCCGATGACCTCCTGCAGACCGGTTTCCATATCCCGGGCAACGTTGCCGGTCTGGCGCAGGTCTTCAACGACCGTGGTGGGGAAGAGCCTGATCGTTGGCGTATTGGCAAATGCTTCTTGTGCCGCGAAGACGGCAGTGCCGATTAAAAGGAGAGCAAGGCAGAAGTAGTGGTGCAAACGCCGAGACGTCGGCTCCAGAAACGCTGCTTGCGAGCGTGTGGGGGTGTTTCTCATGGCGCGACCCTCGCGGTTGGTGTTGGATACACGCTACGCTCGAGTCAATGAACGCAAACTGAACGCCCCTTTACGAAACATCCGTACAATTGCCTATTGCAGTTAGTAATGCGAATCATTATCATTTCAGTCATTGTTTAGGAAGTGCCAAGAAATCAAGTATTTATAGGCAATCATGGCTATCAACGGCAACACACTCGCGACCCTTAAACGCGGCCAGAAGGCCATTATTCGGGCAATTGATGCTGCAGACCCCCAGGTTCAACGCCTGATGGTGCTTGGTTTGGTCGAGGGAACAGAGGTCGAACATGCGAGTTCGGCTATCGGCGGAGACCCGATCGAATTTCGCCTTTTTGGTTGCGGCATTTCGTTGCGCCAGGAACATGCCCGGCGCTTCAAAGTCGCACCAGTAGCGGTTGGTGACTAAGTCTTCAGAAATCCGCATCCCTGCCAATGAGATAACCGTAGCCAAACGCTCTGATGCGAGCATCGTGGTAGTCGGTAATCCCAATTCCGGCAAGAGCACGCTTTTTAATCGTCTCACTGGACTCAAACAGCGCATTGGCAACTATCCAGGCGTAACTGTCGAGCGTCATATCGGTTTCCTGAAAACCGCAGATTCGACGACGGAGCTTGTCGATCTTCCCGGGACGCATTCTCTCAGCGCACACTCGCTTGAAGAGCACATCGCAGTCGATGTCATTTTCGGACGCATGGAAGGCACGAAGCCGCCCGACGGAATTCTCGCGGTTCTTGATGCAACCAACCTGTATCAGGGTTTGTTCCTTGTGCAGCAGCTCACGGAGCTCGAACTCCCGACAGTGGTTGCATTGACCATGACCGACGCGGCAGAAAAGAGTGGCATTCAGGTGGATACCGCGGAACTCAGCGCCCTGCTGGGCGTGCCTGTGTATCCGGTCGTTGCGACAACAGGTGCAGGTCTTGACTTGCTGCGGAGTGCCATTGCCGGCATTAGGGATTTGACGCCGCCGCGACGTATTCGTGTCTGGCCAGAACTCATTGAGGCTGCGGCGCGGTTGGCACAAGACTCAAGCGAGCCCCTGCGCTTCGCCGAGCTCGAGCGTCTGCTGATCGACGGCCCGACTGAATCCAACAAGGGGATCGTCAGTAAGCTCAGTGACACGGCACGCGCGCAGTTGCCCGGTGTTCGCGAAGAGCTCTTCGAGTCCGAGCCGCCGATTGCCCGTGACGCACGAATTCGATATACGTGGGTGCGTACCGTTCTCGACAAAGTGCAGAAAAAAGCGCCGGTCTTTGTCTCGTGGCGCACACGCGTAACCGGTTTCTTCAACAAACCGGTACCCGGAACGCTCGGGTTGTTCGTGGTGATGGCGATCGTATTCCAGGCCGTGTTTGCCTGGGCAACACCGCTCATGGATGCAATCGACGCAAGCGCTTCAGTACTCGGTGCGGCGGTTTTTGAACGGCTGGGTGATACCGCTTTCTCCAGCCTGATCGCGGATGGCGTCATAGCAGGTGTCGGCAGTGTCGTTATTTTCCTGCCGCAAATACTCATCCTGTTTCTGTTCATTATTTTGCTTGAAGACTCCGGCTATCTGGCCAGGGCTGCATACCTGATGGATCGCGCGATGCGTTCCGTTGGCTTGTCGGGTCAGTCAATTATTCCAATGATCTCGAGTTTCGCCTGCGCGGTACCGGGAATCATGGCAACCCGTGTTATCCCAAACCGGCGGGATCGAATTGCAACGATAATGGCGGCGCCTTTCATGACCTGTTCGGCGCGCTTGCCCGTTTATGCACTCCTGATTGCGGCATTTGTGCCGGCAACAAAAGTCGGGTTCATGAACCTGCAAGGGCTGGTACTTTTGGGACTGTATCTCTTCGGCATCGTAATGGGGGTCCTCACTGCTTTACTCATGCGCAAGACGACATTGCGTGGTCCGAAACCGCCATTTGCGCTGATGCTGCCGGAGTTTCGTCGTCCCAACCTGCAGACGGTCATGATTCAGTTGCTCGGTCGCGCCAAGGTTTTCCTTAAACGTGCGGGCACGGTCATTTTTGCCGTCGCTGTTGTTGTCTGGGCGCTCGCCTACTTCCCCCGTTCGGATGGAGTGAATCCCGATCTTGATTCCAATACAGCGGCAGCGGTGCAGATGGAACAAAGCTGGCTTGGTCGGGCAGGGAAGGTCGTCGAGCCGGTGTTCGAACCACTGGGGTGGGACTGGCGCGTCTCCTCCGCCGTAATTGCCGGATTTCCCGCACGTGAGGTAGTGATTGCCGTTCTTGGCACCGTCTACGCAGTTGGGGACGAGGCGGACGAGGGAACGTTGTCGGGCCGTCTAAAGGCCGCGACCAGGCCCGATGGTTCACCGGTGTTTACGCTGCCGATGGTCGTTGGGCTGTTGATTTTCTACGCTTGTTGCCTGCAGTGCGCAGCTACCCTGGCGATCATCAGGCGTGAAACGAATACCTGGCGGTGGCCGGTATTTGCCTGGGCTTACATGACGGTTATCGGGTATGTCGGGGCGCTGCTTGCGTTCCAGATTGGCAGCGCATAGGCAGCTACCTCATGGCACAGGGCAATCCTGCCCTAGATACGGCAGAGTCTTTCTGCAGCCTGTTCCAGCGTTGCGTCGTCTTTTGCAAAACATAATCGCAGCCGGGGTCCGGTAAACGGTGTTTCACAGAAAACCGTCAGCGGAATCGACGCGACGCCAATGTCTCTCGTCCATCGTTTGGCGAGTGTGACGTCGTCTTCATCGCTGATGTCGCCGTAGTCGACTATCTGGAAGAAGGTGCTACGCGCCGGAAGCAGCCGGAAGCGTGATTCCGCCAGAAGCTTGCAGAAATAGTCACGCTTCTCCTGGTAAAACGCTGGTAAGGCTTCGTAAAAGCCGGGGTCGCTTGTCAGGAAATCGGCAATACCGTGTTGCATGGGTGTGCTGACTGCAAATGTCGTAAATTGATGGACCTTTCTGAACTCGGTGGTCAGGTGGGCTGGTGCGGCGCAGTAACCAAGTTTCCAGCCAGTCGCATGAAATGTCTTGCCAAAAGAACAGATCACCATCGATCGTTCCCAGAGCTCGTCGTGGCTCAGCAGACTGCGGTGCGGTTCGCCGTCGAACACGATGTGCTCATAGACCTCGTCAGACAGCAAATAGCAATTGGTCTCGCGAACGAGTCCTGCGAGGACCTGTATTTCCTCTGCTGACAGAATTGCGCCCGTCGGATTGTGCGGAAAGTTCAGGATGATGAGGCGCGTCTTGTCATTGATCGTCTCGCCAAGGCGTTGCCAGTCAGGATGAAAGTCGTGTCCGTTTTCGTCAATGAGTAGCGGAACGTGTCTTGTGACACCTCCTGCTAGAGCAACGGCTGGCTCGTAGGAGTCGTAGGCCGGGTCGAACACGATAACTTCGTCGCCGGTACGTACGAGTGCCGTAATGGCGCTGAACAAACCCTCGGTCGCCCCCGTGCAAACGGTGATTTCGGTATCGACGTTGAGTGCGCGTCCCTGGATACGAGAGGTCTTTTCGGCAATGGCCTCTCGCAACGCCGATATGCCGGGCATGGGCGCGTACTGGTTTGCGCCGTGATTCAGGTGCCAGCTGATACGATCCGTCAACTCTGCTGGAGGATCAAAGCTGGGAAAGCCCTGAGACAGATTCAACGCGCCTGTCTCGGCGGCGAGTTGGCTCATCACCGTGAAAATTGTGGTGCCAACGTCTGGAAGTTTGCTGGAAAACGAGTGCGTCATGCGCACCAAGTCTATTCGATACGCACGCGTAAAGTAATGCTGAAACTGGGGTCGTTGCCGCCATTCGCAGCGTTCATCGTGCCGCTTGGCGCAATTCGGTAGCCGGTGATTGCCGGGTCGAAGCCGTCTGTATCCGGTGCTGGCACGTGGTCGTACGGCGCGCCGCCGCCTGGTTGGCTACTGAAGGTCACATCGCTCGCGTAGTTAAAACTCAGACCACTTGCTGTTGCACCGTCGGTGAATGAAATCGGGTCGCCGGCATCCGTATCTACAAATAGACCAACCCCGGCGGGCAACGGGTCTGTAATAACAAGTGAATTCGAGTCGACAGGACCGGGGCCCTGGTTTGTGACGGCGATCGTATACTCCACGTAAGCTCCGGGAATGGCATACGGCGACGCGGCACCATTGACCGGGTCCGAGAGCAATTGCTGTACCTTGCTGACCTGCAGTACCGGGATCTGTGTCTGGGCGAAACAAATGTCATCGATGTGCCAGAAATCCTCTCCCAAACCGGATCCTCCCGTCATGCGGAATCGGAGCCGGAAGTTGGTATGCCTGCCGTCGGCAGGCAGGTTATAGCTGCGCGAGTAAACCTGGCCGGGTCCGCCGTTTCCCGTAAACGTCTCGAGCAACTGCCAGGTGTTGCCGATATTCAGGTACTCGACGTCCAGGTTCTCGCCGTTGTCTGGGTCGTCGCTGAATGTGCTGCGTCCACGCTGTATCCACATCGTTAGGTCCGTGAACAGGGGGTCGCTCGTATCAACTGCTCTGGATACTACTTCGACTATGCCACCGTTCAGGAACAGGGAACTTACCGGCGACGACGAGGTTGCACCACTGATACCGGCCAGCCCGTCGACGGTGTTGAAGGTCCAGTTGCTGATGCCATTTTCGAAATAATCACAGGTACCGACGGTCAGCAAGCCCGGCATCGGCGTCTCAACGACGGCGACATCGTCGAAATGCCAGAAATCTTGCCCAGCGCCGCTGCCACCCGTCTGGCGAATACGAACAACCAGATTGTTGTGCAAAGCATCGGCCGGAAGCGCAAATCCGTCGATAAATGTCTCGCCGTCTGTGCCGGAACCCGGGTAAAAGGCGAGTGTCCCCCAGGTCAGGTCTGCCCGTTGGTACTCGATCAGGAAGTCTTCCCCCGCCTCGGGACCGTCACTTATCTGGTTACTGCCACGTCGAACCCAGATTGACAGAGCTGCCGCTGGCACTGCCGCGCCAATTACCGGACTTGCTACTGTAACGGCCTGTGCGCTCGTGTAAGCCCCACGGGGATTACTACCGGACGTTTGTCCGCCGCTCAGAATACCCGTCGCGGCGGGATCGCTGGAAATCCATGGCCCCAGCCCGTCTCGATCGAAGTAGTCGGCGAACAGCGTGTCCCCAGGCGCGGCAAAGCTCACCGCGGGCATCAGGAACAGCAGCCAGAAGTTTGCGATAAGATACTGTTTTTTAATTACTTTATTCAATCACTACACCAACATCGGGGCAGGATCCCGATTTGACTTAATTCTAGGTTCCATGCCCGGTACGGTGACACAACACAGGTCACATTTTGCTCTATTGGGGGGGGCTGGCCTTGGCTGCGCGTGATCATGTTGTATCCTTGGTCCTCGAAAAATAAGAAGTTGCAAGGGGATCAGGAATGGACAGACGAGTATTTCTGCAATCTGCCGTGGCGGCAGGTGTTTCTGCGGCCTCGGCGCCCGTGCTGGCAGCGAAATTCGCTGCGCTTACCGAGGTAAGTAGCAACATCAATGCGGTCACTGGGAGTCACGCTGCGATCGAAATAGAGCAGGCAGCCGTCCAGGAGTTGTCGGACAGTTTGCGCGGTAACTTGCTGTTGCCGGGTAACGCAGGCTACGAAACGGCGCGTCGTGTCCTGAATGGCGGTATCGACAAGCATCCCGCATTCGTCGTGCAGCCAATTGGCGCAACCGATATTCGCAATGCTGTCAGGTTTGCGCGGGAGCGCGAGCTGCTTTTGGCAGTCAAATGTGGTGGGCACAGCTATGCTGGCAAATCCACCTGCGATGGCGGCATGCAAATAGACCTCTCGACGCTTCGGCACGCCCGTGTCGATGCGAAAAGCCGGATCGCACACGTTGCCGGCGGCAGCTTGTTAGGCGAGATTGATCGCGAATCCATGGCCGTTGGCCTGGTTACTACGGCCGGCACGGTTTCACATACCGGCGTCGGCGGCCTTACAACTGCGGGCGGCTTCGGGCGTGTCGGCAGGCGTTTTGGGCTCGCACTCGACAACGTAAGAAGCGTCGATGTTGTCACGGCGGACGGCCAGCTCTTGCATGCAAGTGCCGAGGAAAACGAGGACCTGTATTGGGGCATTCGTGGCGGTGGCGGAAACTTCGGAATCGTTGTGAATTTCGAATTTGCGCTGCATCCGATGCAGCGTACGGTTGTCGGTGGCGACATACTTTATCCGGGCTCGATGGTGCGCGAGGTGTTTGAGACCTATCGGGAACATGGAGTGACGGCAACGGACGATCTCTACTGCGACGTGTTTGCTGGTTCCGGGATGGAAGGTACCGACAGCATTGCAGGCTTCCACGTATGCTGGTCTGGGCCGGAAAATGAGGCTGAGAAAGTCCTTGCACCCTTGCGAGCGTTGGGAACGCCAATCGTAGATACGGTCAAGGCCTGGGATTACGTCGAGTTACAACGCAGTGGTGACAACACGGAACCGCGTAACGATGCCCAGTACATGAAGGCCGGCTTCATCAACGACGTTCCCGACTCACTGATTGACGCCATAGCAAATGGGCTCGAACCAAAGGATCGGCGAGCCGTATTCCTGTATTGCCAGCAATCCGGCGGTGCAATCGGCCGCGTGCCTGCCAACGCGACCGCTTTTGCCCATCGCAAATCGGTGGCGAATATGTTCGTAATTGTGAGCTGGCCAAATGAAGACGATGATGCGCCGCACGTCAACTACATTCGAAACTACTGGAAATCGCTGGAGTCGGCGACGGACGGTTATTACACGGTAGATACGTCGGATGAGCCCAGGGCGATCCGCCATGGCAATTACCAGGTTAATTTCCCGCGTCTGATGGAACTCAAGAAAAAGTACGACCCGACAAACCTGTTCCGTCTGAACGCAAATATCAACCCGCACGCGTAGCGGCTATTAGGTCCGGCGCTTGTCGTGCATCTTGATGCCGCCTCTCATGAGTTCATGAGAGGCGGTAGTCGTGTCTCCTCAGCAGTCGTCGTCTGCATCCAGTAACGCTTTGGTTTGATCGTCCGGCGCGCTTGCGGCAGGGTTCCCAGCATCGAATACAACACGCCACTGGCCGTCATCGTTCACGCGCCAGATTGAATTGAACGTCCCCCAGTTTTCGACCACGTTCCCATCGGTGTCTTGCGATACGACCCGAAAGGGTCCGCGCGACAACGCAAGTGTTCCGTTTTCCAGTACTTCGACGACTTCGGGTCGCCACTTGATCGTTGGCCCGGGCTCAGTGAAGAAAACGGCCCAGGCCTCGGCAATGGCATCGACTCCGCGGAGAACTTCGTTACTTACGAAACGCGCGTCGGCATCGATGAAAGAGCGAAAAGCCTGAATGTCTCGAACCTCCGCCGAGTGGCTGAAGCCGATTTCCCGGCAACGAACATTATTAGCAAGATCCGCCAGAGCTGCGTTGGCTGCGAGGCAAACCAATACACTGAGCAGTATTTTCACCATCATTTTCATTTCCTCGCGGCAACCCTGTTCTTGGCCCAAGTCTACCTTTTTAAGGGATCGACGGGTTCAAATCATCGCCCCGAAATCACTGTTCTGGTGATTGTCTGACTTGATTGAAGCCCCTATGGAGATACTGTAAGATGCGCCTCCCGCGGTCGGGGCGTGGCGCAGCCTGGTAGCGCACTTCGTTCGGGACGAAGGGGTCGGAGGTTCAAATCCTCTCGCCCCGACCACTTATTCATAATAAGAAAGCCGCTTATCCTTCGGGTTGAGTGTATTCATCCTCTCGCCTTACCGCGTGCTGAAGATGCACGCCTCGAGTTCTTTCTCCGGCACCTGGTCCAGCCACTCCGGCTTTCTGAAATTGCGCTTGATGCCTCGAGCCAACTTGCCTATCTGCATGCCATCAACAATACGGTGATCGAATGTGCCGGTCAGCGGCAATACGGTCCTGATGACAATCTCACCGTTCTTCACGACTGGCTTTTCTTCCACTTTGCCGAGCACGATGACACAAGGGATTTTCGCCGCCGGCATCAGCGCCGTCATTCCTGTATTCAGTCCAAAGGTGCCAATATCTGATACGACAAAAGAGCCAAAGCTATGGGCTGATAAACCCAGAGCTTTGATCTCGATGCCCATATCGACGGTTATCCATTTGAGCAGTCGAAAGATCGGTCGCCGCAAAGGCCAGGGAATGCGATTGAGCACGTACTTGTTTTTTGCGGCCTTGATTTCCCTGCCGCCTCGGCTCTTCGAAGCCTTGCCCCGGATTTCTTCTGCAATGTCAGACACTCGTCGTGCATGCGCGTTGCGAATTATTGCCGCGGTAACGCCGGTGTCGCCACCAACCTGGACCGGCACCATGACGTCCATATGTTCACG
>CALDZH010000037.1 GCA_937944275.1 uncultured Woeseiaceae bacterium | reverse complement strand
GTCGATTATCGTCGATGACGATGGAACCGGGGTCCCGGCGGAGATGAGCAACCGTGTCCTCGAGCCGTTCGTGAAGTTGGATCCGTCACGCGGCCACCGCCGCGGTTACGGGCTGGGCCTCAATCTCTGCCAACGCATAGTTCAGGCACACGCTGGTGACATCCGCATCGAACCGCGCGAGCCGCGCGGCACACGTGTCGTAATCACGCTTCCGGGCCCGGGCTAGCCGAAGAATAGATTACCCCTTCGGGGCGCACTTCGTACGTCGTGATTTGCTTCGCAAATCGCTCTGCCCCTGGCCACCATCTTATTCGGCGACATACGGTAGCCACCTTGGCTGCTGTTTTTCGTATCCAATAAATCAGAACCGATCGTGGTCATAGGTTCCAGGCGCAGTTCAATCGGCTGTTGAGTTACAAGGTCGATGTAGAACTGAACACGAAACTGGAGGAGCGGGAGCAGTTTTTCAATCTTGCCCGAACATACGGCGCGCATTTATTGCAGTACTGCTCGTAACCCGACAGGTCGGCAATTACCAGCCGTATTCGATACCGGGCGTCAGCAGCTGCGGCATCAGGCCCTGAACGCTACCCCGACGTAGGCGATGATGGCGTCAATCTCCTCATCGCTGAGGACGTGTCGCCAGGCGGGCATCGACGTGCCTGGAATCCCCTGGCGCACAATTTCTCTGAACGCGTCCGGCGCTTTCCAGAGTGTGAATTCCTGCGACGTGAAGTCGCGGGGTTTCGGCTCAAGGAAACTGCCAATCCAATTTTGACCCGTGCCGTCCGGGGCATGGCAAAACGCACAATTATCCTGGTAAAGCTTCATGCCACGGGCCTCCGCATCCGTCATGTTTTCTGGGATCGTCGCGATCTCATGACGCGCATACGGTGATGCGCTGCTCACCACGTCGAGAGGTGGCTCGCGGTGCGAGTAGTGGCGGCGGGGAAACGATACTGCCCGGGTTTCCCAAATGGCTTCACCTTCGGCTGAGTTGGGCTGGTCGTGGCAGCTGACACAAGCTGAAACATACAGTTCTCGCCCCGCCTTTTGTGTCGCGTCGAGCTCGTCCAGCGGTGTGGTCAGCGAGATTTCGCCACTGACAAACGGAAAGGCTGCGCTGTATCGGTCGTGGTTGGTCCAGCCGTTCTCAGGTGAGTGATACTTCGCGTTCGCGTCGGGATTGCCGAGCAGTTCATTGCGTATGTACCAGACGACCGCTTCAATTTCCGCCTCGTCGAGAACCTCGCCGAATCCGATCATTGCGGTTCCCGGGCGCCCCTCACGCACCGCGTCGAGCATTCGTTCAAGCGGCAGCGACTCACGAGACTCCCGGGTGAAATCGCGTGGCTTTGGGTTCAGGTAGGTGCTCGACAGGGTCTGCGCGTTGCCCGCGTACGCGTGGCACTGGTAGCAATAAAAGCGGTACACCGAGTGCCCGTCCGCGAAGTCCATGCCGGGGTCAACGCCTGCCCGCGCAGCGGCAAATGCGAGACTGAATAGAAGAGCGGCGATAATCGCCGTGAGTCTGAAGGTCGCCAGATGCTTGTTCACAAGGGTATTATGCGGCGGCGCGGCGGCTTCGGTAAACCGTGATAAAGTCGCAATCGCGGCGTTGCCTGATCAAGCAGCCGACTGAAACCGGTATTTGAGAATGAGAAAACAGAACATCAGAATTTGCATCGCTGTACTGACCCTGGCCCCGATATTTGCGCAGCCGGCGCTCGCCGACGACGCGCAGGCGGACATCGATGCTGGTTTTGTGGCGTTCCAGCGTGGCGATATCGTCGCGGCGATGGGTCATTACACGATGGCTGCTGACGCCGGTTCGGCGGAAGGGCAGGCGCGTCTCGCATGGATTCTCGACCAGTCGGAACAGAATGAAGAAGCCGTCAAATGGTATCGGGCTTCGGCGGACCAGGGACACTCAGGTGGGCAGTACGGCCTCGGTGAAATGTATGCGAAAGGCGAAGGCGTCGAGAAAGACGAGTCGCTGGCCGTCGAGTACTTTGTGCTCGCCGCCGACAACGGCCATGCGCAGTCGCAACGCGTCCTGATCAATGCCTATGAGAAAGGTCTGCTGGGTCTGACTGTTGACCTCGAAAAGGCGGCTGTCTTGCGGCATCGTCTCGACGAACAACAGCAGGCGGCAAGTGAGGATGTGAATTGAAGACTCGGCTGATACTCAACCTACTGACAATGCTTGCGTTCGCCTCGACCGGCGTGGCGTTTGCCGGCGACATACAGGAAGGCCGCCAGACCTACGAATTACACTGCTCGGTGTGCCATGGCATCGATGGCATGCCGATCGATATGACCATACCCAGCTTTGCCAATGGCGATCGCCTGTTCCAGATGGACCAGGACCTGTTGAGAAGCATTCGTGAGGGCAGGGAATTGATGCCCGCCTTTCGCGGCTTGCTTAGCGACGATGAAATCAGAGACGTCATTGCCTACCTGAGAACGCTCTAGAAAAAATGAACCCGAGGAGAATCCTGATACTGGCCGGTGCCATGCTGGTCGCACTCTCCGCTTGCGGCAAGCCGGAGCAAACTGTAGCGCCCTTGCCCCGCGTCGATGCGTCGTTCAACGTCGGCGACAACACCTATGTTCGTTCGTTGGCCATTGACCCGGCGACAGACAGTTTATGGGTCGGTACCTCGGTGGGGGCGCTTGAAATCGATCTCAAGACCGAATTGATGCTGAATACATTTACGCGCAAAGACGGTCTTGCCAATGAGTACGTGTTCGGCATCGGCGTCGACAGCGAGGGTTTCAAGTGGTTTGGCACCAATGCCGGTGGCGCTTCGCGCTACAAGGACGGCGATTGGCAGGTGTTCTTCCCGATGCATGGGCTGGCCGATTACTGGATTTACGCGTTCGCCGAGCAGCGCGATAAGATCTACTGGATCGGTACCTGGGCGGGTGCGAATCGCGTCGACCTCGAAACCATGCAGATCAAGACCGTTAAGGACGAACTCATCAACGAATGGGTGTACGGCCTCGCGGTCGATTCGCAAAACCGCGTGTGGTTCGGCACTGAAGGCGGCGTCTCAATGCTCGACGGTGAGACGTGGACACACTGGACGCATGAAGACGGCCTGGGCGGCGAGAATCTCCAGGGGTTGCCGGCCAGCGCCAATACCGGTCTCGGAACTCGCAATCGCCACGATCTCACGGTCACGGTGGGCGGCGATGCGAGCTACAACCCGAACTACGTGTTCTCGATGATTGCCGACAACAACGATGCCATCTGGGCAGGAACCTGGGGCGCCGGCGTGAGTCGCCTGGCGAATGGCGATTGGACATCCTTCACGACGAAGGACGGACTCGCCGGAAATGTTGTTTATTCGATAGCGCAGGGCGCGGACGGCGCGTACTGGTTTGGTACAAACAATGGATTGAGCCGCTATGACGGCAGCACCTGGACCAACTATGGTGTGCCGGACGGTTTGCTGGGCACCGACGTTTATGCCATCGCAGTGACCTCCGATAATCAAATCTGGGTCGGAACCCGCAGCGGCGTTGCCCGCCTGACGGCGCCAGCGCCGGAAGCATGAGCAAAGGTCAGCAAGCATGAAAAATGGCGCAGTTATCCTGGTCATCGCAGCAGTAGTTACCGGCGCGTACTTGTTGGGCAGGCAGCAGGTGGAGGCACCGGTCAAGGAACCTGCGCCAGTGCAGCATCCGCCGGTTAGCCAGGCATCAGATCAGGGGGATTCCAGGGGTCTTGTCGATGCGCCGGACCCGGACGCGCACTTCACGCATTTTAGAGTTGGCCAACGCAACGTGAAGTCGATCCTGGCAGACGGCGACATCATGTGGGTCGCGACATCAGGTGGTGTGATTCGTTACGACACGGTCGAGGACTCCTACAAGCTGTTTGACAATCGCACGGGTCTGCTGGCCAACGGTGTCTTCCATCTAAGCCTGTACGAGGGACGCCTGGTTGCTGGCACCTATGGTGGTGGCTTGTCGATACTCAATGACGATGGCGAAACCTGGAAGACCTACAATATTCCCGATGGACTTGGCGATGGCTTCATCTACGACATGCTCGAGATGGACAACGGTGATGTCTGGATCGCGACCTGGTCCGGTGTGAACCGTGTGCGTGGCGGCGATCTCGACGATCGTGACAGCTGGGACCTGTTCACCGTGGCGAACACGAACGGCGGTCTGCCGAATGACTGGGTTTACGCCCTGCAGCCCGGCCAGCACGGAGACATCTGGCTGGCCACCGAGGGCGGGCTCTCGCACTTCGAGGATGGCCAATGGACCAATTGGGGTCATGCCGACGGACTCGGCGCGCCGTATGACCTGGTTAGAGACGAGATCGAGTTCAAGAACGACCCGGCGCAGCATTCCGAACACCATGCCCGGCAGAAAGAGGAAATGAATCTTCAGGGTGTAGACATCGCGTACAACCCCAACTACATCGTCGCTTTACTGGCTGACCGGCGCGATGGCACCGTCTGGGCGGGAACCTGGGGTGGAGGCCTCTCCCATTACGATGGCACGAACTGGACCGTGTACACGACGGCCGATGGTTTGCCGGGCAACCACGTGTTCATGTTGCACCAGGACCCCGAGGGTGACATCTGGATTGGCACCAACGATGGCCTGACACGCAGGGTCGACGACGGTTTTAAACGATACACGACGACCGACGGCCTGTTTTCGAACCGCGTGTTTGCGATGAGCACCGCTGCCGATGGCAGCCGCTGGGTCGGTAGTTTTGGCGGCGTTGCCCGGATCTCGAACCTGGACTAGGTGCCGGTCGTATCGGCCGCAATGAACTCGCGGTAAACGAACTCTGCAACGTCAGCTATGTCCTGGTCTTCCAGGACGAAACTCCAGGCTGGCATTTCGCGTCCGATAACCCCGTCTGCCACGCCGTCGAAGAGGCGCGGGCGGTTCAGTATTTGCTGCGTCGCGGGATCGAGAAAGTTTCTCGGTTTTGGAAATATGAAATAAGCGCGCGGCCCATCACCTGCGCCGCTACTGCCGTGACACTCGATGCAGTTCCGAAAATACAGTGAGCGGCCGCGCTCGTAGTTGCCTGTCAATCCATCGGGAAACTGGCGCTCATGGTAGCCGCTCGCATCCGTCGCTGTGTCGGCCTGCACGGCACCGGTCATGAACCTGCCTCGAATATAATCGACGACGGCGGCGACCTGCTCGTCTTCGAGCTGGGAGCCAAAGCCAGGCATCGGTGTGCCGGGGCGCCCGTGCGTGACCGACATGATCATCCTGTCTCGCGTCAGTTCGGTGCGGGAAATCTCGGTCGTGAAGTCGCGTGGCGTGGTCGACAGGGAGTTCCGCCCCCAGACGGCACCTTTGCCGTCGTCTCCGTGGCAAACGCTGCAGGATTCCTGGTAGATGCGTAGCGAATCGCTCTCGGCCAACGGCTCTGTGGCGGCGGCTGCGAGTGCCGGCACGAAGCCGACAGGCGCCAGCAAGATCGCAAGCAGCATGCTGCGACAGCGGTTTCTAGGTATTTGCCGAAATTCACAACTAGCTGATTTCATTTACAATCCCGAAACGATTTTACAGTTACTGAATGCAAGACGGCGAATAATAGGTACTTGCGACCAAGCTTGCCATAGGCAATAGTCACAGATCTTGCTCTCAGGACGTATCGATAATGCTGAAAAACAGCTGGGTTCTTGTGCTTGCAGCAATAGTGCTAGCTGCCTGTGCGACTCCGCAAGCGCCGAGTCCGGAGATCGACACATCCGTCCTCGTCTATCCGCCACCGCCGGAACAGCCCCGCTTTTACTTTGAACGCACGATAGTCGGCAGTGCCGATGTCATCAAGGTCGACAGCGAGACCAAGTGGCGGCGTGCCTTGACGGGCGAGGCGGTCACCACGGTCGCCTTTGCCAAGCCATTCGATGTCGAGGCCTGCCAGGGTACGATGTTTGTGAGCGATACGGTCAACCGCCAGGTTTACCTGTTCAATATTCCAACCGGAGAATTCGAACAGATCGGGGTCGAGGAACCGGGCCAGTTGCGCAAGCCGCTTGGTCTGGCGACTGATGAGGACTGCAATCTTTACGTTGCCGACCAGACCATGAGCCGCATCGTCAAATACGACCAGCAGGGCCGGTTCCTGGATACCTGGGGCGGCAAGGAGATGTTCGATCGCCTGTCACATGTTGAAGTGGACCCGGCAGGCGAGCGGGTCTATGCGGTCGATACCGGGGGCGTGCGCAGTGATCGCCATCATATCCGGGTACTGGACACGGTATCGGGCGAGGTGCTGTTCGATATCGGCAGGCGCGGGGTTGGCGAGGGCGAACTCAATCTGCCACGCGATATCGCCATGGGCCGCGACGGTAACCTCTACGTTGTCGATGGCGGCAATTTTCGTGTGCAGGTTTTCTCAGCCGACGGTGGATTTCTGTCTACGATGGGCCGGATCGGCGGCCGCAGCGGTAACTTCGCGCGGCCGAAAGGCATAGACACGGATTCAGACGGCAATATCTACGTGTCAGACGCAGCATTCGGTAACTTCCAGATTTTCAGTCGCGATGGGCAATTGCTGCTGTTCGTCGGCGACCGGGCGACCGCAATGGGGCCCGGAAAGTTCATGCTGCCGGCCGGGCTAGCCGTAGACGAAGACGATCGTGTCTACATGGTTGACCAGTTTTTCCGCAAAGTCGACGTTTTTCGTCCCGCTGCGCTGGACGAAAAGGATGGTTTCCTGGGACTGCGCGCAAACTAAAGCGGTATGGTCGTTCCGGGCCGTTCGCGTAAATATTTGAGTCTGATTACCCTACGTATTTTCCACCTACCGTGACTTTGTCACTTTATGTGAAACAGGCGCGCTGTTAGCTTACGTGCGGATAGAAATAAATCATCAGCCCCAAGGGATCACGGGAGTACCTGGCAGTGAGTCTTAAAATAATTTTTGGCGGAATCGGTATTGCGGCACTATTGGCGCTGCTGAGTTCCGTCGCGAGCGCACAGGGCGTTGTCGGTAGTCCGCATGACCTGCAGCCGTCTACGACAAACACTAGCGAAACCTGCGTTTTTTGCCACACCCCGCATGGCTCGTCCACGAGTGCAGCTGTTCCCCTGTGGAACAAGACGCTGCCGGCCCCGGCTACGTACACACGCTACTCGTCGCTGAATACCTCGACACTCTCGGGCGCCGAGGCGCCGGTTGGTTCGGTGTCGCTGGCCTGCCTGAGCTGCCACGACGGTTCGCAGGCGGTCGATACGGTTCTGAATACGCCGGGACGCGGCATGGGCGCCAGCTTCCCGGCTGGTACGCAGATCGACGCGGCCGTCTTTGACGCAATGGAGGGCACGCCGGTACCGATGCTTGGCACGGACCTGCGTGACGATCACCCGGTCAGTATCCAGTACGGTGGTGGTGGTCTCCTCGGCAGTGACGCTGATGGCACGGCCAATCCGGCCAACCTCGGTAACCAGGATTTCAATGCGCCTGAGAAAGACACGATCAACACGAACCCTGCATGGTGGGTAGATTCGGAAGACACGGCAAACCAGACGCGTGAGAAGACGGACATGATCCTGTATACGCGCACTGACGGGCCCGCTGGGGCGACTGGCGAGCCGATGGTCGAATGCGGTAGCTGCCATGATCCGCATAATTCGAGCACATTTGTGGCCAATCAGTCGGTCAGTTTCCTGCGTATTCCGAACGACAGCAGTCAGATTTGCACGACCTGCCATATCAAGTAAGCGGGTCTTGACCGAATGGCGGCGCTATAGCGGCCGCCTGTCGGACAAATGGAAGAACAGGGGCCCGGGCAGCTTTTGCTACCCGGGCTTTTTCGCTACTTACCAGTACCTCGATTCTGGATTCGAGCAGGAGTTTCGTGATGCGCTCTCATTTCTTGCTTGCCGTGTTTGGCGGCCTGGTGATAGCGATGATTACACCGATGTCGATTGCCGCAGAAGGTGCGCTGGCAGTGATCGATGGCAACCCGGTGTCCTATGCGGAGTACGAACAATTCGCGTATGCAGAGGCGCGCCAGACTTTCTACCATGGCGCTCCGCCTGAGGGTGAGGCCTTCATCGAGTTTCGGCGCAAGGCCGCCGACAAGCTCATCGACCGTAAGTTGAAGGTCGCGGAGGCGCGCCGCCGCGGCATGCAGCCCGACAACGAGCAGATCGATGCGCAGTTGGCGAGTTACGAGGCGCAGTATGGCCATGAAGAGCGCTGGCAACGTGAGGGCGACGCAATGCTGGCGCGATTGCGCGGGCATTTCGAGGAAGAGAGCCTGTTGCGGCAGATCGAGCCGATCCTGCGCGAGGTGCCGGTCGCCGCAGAAGGTGACGTCGAAACCTACTACCACGAGAACATCGATAAGTTCACCGAGCCCGAAAAAGTCCGCGTAGCCGTGATTCTGCTCAGCGTGCCGCCATCATCAGATGAGAGCGAATGGGATGCAGCGCGGGACGAAGCGGCGGCCATTGCCGAGAGCATTCGTGGGGGGCAGTCCTTCGCTGAGGCCGCGCGCGAGCATTCGGCGGATCCAACGGCGGCCAACGGCGGTGATATGGGGTTCATGCACGCAGGCTCACTGAACTACGCGGTCCAAGACGCAGTCAGCGACCTGGAGCCGGGTGACATGGCCGACCAACCTGTAACCGTTCTCGAAGGCGTTGTACTGGTAAAACTTGAGGAACGAAAAGCGGCGGCCATTCGTGTTTTCGACGATGTCCGCGAACGGGCGAGGGGTCTTTGGGAGCGAGATGCCAGCGACAGGGCCTTCGCGGCGACACTGGCAAGGCTTCGAAGTGAAAGCGATATTCAAATGGACGAAGAGTATCTGCGGACATGGCCTAAATAGTTGAGAGGTTGGCCGGACCGTGCGGGCATTGAGTTCAGCAACAATCAGATCGGTAGCGCGATGCTGCGCCTGGTTGGCTGTCGTGTTGTTGCTCGGAATGTCCGGCGAGGTTTCCCAAGCGCAGATGGGTCCGGTCGACGTCGGCGGTTTTCTTGAATATCGTTACAGCCAGTTCAAGGGTGACAACATCGATAAGCGTAGCGCGCAAGGCTTGCTGCTGAAAACCAACTTGTCTACGTTCTTCTGGCGGCCCTGGATACTGAACGCAACGGGGCATATTTCTTTGGCCCAGCGCAAAGCAGATGCTCGCCTCGGCGACGAGAAGAGTGGTGACGTATACGGCGGCTTGCGATTGAATTTCCTGGCGCGCAGTAAGTTTCCACTGAGCATTTACTACGACGATTTTGACGGCAGTGTCGAAAGCGATACGAATTTGCGCTCCGGCAGAACCCGGCGTTACGGCGCTCTGCAACAGTACACGTCGCGTCGACTGGGAAACTACTCCCTTGAGTGGGGCAAAGGGTCGACGGACATCCTGTACCAGGATGGATTTCGGCTGCCGGAGCGCAACGAAAACCAGCGCTGGCAGTTCATGGGTCGTAAAACGTTTGGTCGAAACATGATGTCGCTGAGTTCTATCAGCCTGTCCGTGGATAGCGAGATTCCCGCGCGTCAGACCGAATCCCTGCGGCACACGCTGCGACATACATTCCGCGCTGGGTCCAGCTTCAATATACGCAATACCGTGTTCTATACCGACGAGAAACTCGACAGTGAGATGCTGCGAACGGGCCGCACTTACCGGCAGCTGAGCAGCATTACGACGTGGCGGCCGAATACGGCCAAGCGCCTTCTGATCACGGCGCGCGGCTTGTTGCAAGACAGTATGTCCAGGGGACTCATGATCGACACCGGTGTGCAAACGCTCTCGATCAGCGGCACTGCCAATTATCAGTATTCCCAAAATCTGACTTTCACCGGAGGCCTCGGCCTGGTTTCTGCCGACAACGACACCGGGGAATCGATGGACAGATCGCTGCAGCGCATTGGCGTGAATTACAATTCCAATAGCGTGTCAGTCGCCAATGGCGATTACCGCTATTTTGGCCAGGTCTCGGTTGGTAATCGATCGGATCCGGGCGACTCACAAGAGAGCGACGTTCAGGACCTTGGTACCAGCATCGGCCACAGTTTTACGCGTACGCTGGCAGCAGCCGGCGGGGCAAGCTGGGACTTCAAGGTCTCGCAGCGTGGGTCCACCGTGCATGACACTGCGAGCCGCAAGCGCAATACACTGCAACACAGTATTTCCCTGACCAATGGCGTGCGGTCTGGCGACACGAGTCGCTATATCCGGTTATCCGTGCTCGATCAACGCTCCTTTGCCGATGAACCCCGGAATTACCAGATCGCGAATCTGCAATACACGATGCAGGGACAGGTCTCCCGCAACCGGTCCTGGAACGTGAATGCTTCCGTGCAATACGGCCGGCGCGAACAAGAGGCGTCAATAGTCCAGGCGATCGAAAGCACATCGCTGAGCTATAGCATCGCGATGAACTATCGTCACGCAGAATTATTTGACGTGAACAACCTGACGTTCACGTCCGACCTTCGCTGGATCAGCGAGGACGTTCGAACCGAGGATCCATTTGACCCGGACTTTGAACTGGAGACAGATCGCCTCAATTCGTCATGGCGAAACCGACTCGAATACCGCATCGGACTGCTGCGCCTGCGTGCCGATGCCGACGTGCGAGAGGTTGACGGCATGTGGAGCACGAGTTTACTGCTCCAGATCCGGCGCTATTTTGATATGAGATAATCGAATCAACAAGCAGAAGAGTTAGCTAAAAATCATGAATTTCCGTCTTTCAACAATAATGCTGGCCGCGACCATCCTGGGCGCGATGCTCGCGTTTAACACCGAATCGCAGCAAGCGCAGGCCGAGTACGCCGACGTCGTTCTGAACGAGTACTCAGAGGACGCCGGCATGCGCCCGGTCGTGTTCCCGCACTGGTTTCACCGCATTCGTTATCGCTGCAAGGTGTGCCACGGCGACCTCGGCTTTCAGTTCAAAGCTGGCGGCAACGATATCAACATGGTGAAGATCATCGACGGTCAGTATTGTGGCGCCTGCCACGATGGTGACGTTGCGTGGTCGATCGAGAACTGCGAACTCTGCCACTCCGGCATGCCGGACACACCGACGCAGGTGCATCACAGCACTGTTTCGCAACTGGCCGGCAAACTGCGTGAAGCCTCGGAAGCGAAAGAAAAGGAGGCGGAAGAATGATCTCCCTGCGTGCTCGCGCCATGACGATTATCGGCTTGCTGGTAAGCGTTCTGGCTGTCTTTGTGCACGCTGCTGTGGCTCAGGATAATCCCAACGCATTCAATCGCCTGATGAAGCCACCCAGCGAACGAAATGCGCCACCGGAGTCGGACGGTATTCACGATCCCACGGCAGATGGCACGCTAATGTTGCAGCCGCCGCAGGAGTCGTTCGCAGGCCTGCCGAAGTCTCGCTCCGGCAACTACGTCAACTGGAGCGAGGCAATCGAGAACGGACAGCTTGCGCCGCGATCCGACCTGCACAACCCGGATGCACAGGCGATCGTGCTCGACCTGAATATTATTCGCGAGGTTAAAGGATCGATGCCCGATGTCGTGTATCCACACAAACAACACACACAATGGCTTGATTGCTCCAATTGCCATCCGGCGATTTTTATCCCGATGAAAGGAGCAAACCAGATCAGCATGGCGTCTATTCTAATGGGGGAAAAATGTGGCGTGTGCCACGGCAAGGTCGCATTTCCAGTATCCGAATGCCGACGTTGTCATTCGAAACCGAAACCGATGGACCAGCCATGAGCAGGAACAAATTAACGTTTGAGAAATTACGATGCTCAGCCGGCGCATTTGCCATAGTTGTCGTTTCACTGTCGGTCATGTGCGTGGTGCCTGTGTTCGCGGATGAGGCCGAAGATCCCATGGCAACCAGGGACAGACTCGTCCGTACCCTGCTATTCGAGTCGAGCGCGGCGCGCAAGGTAGAGATGAGTGGCAACGAGGCCGCGATGGCCAAGCATGCGGAAGCGATCAAGGTTTTCGAGGCGGCGTCAAAAAACGAATTCGCGGACCTGCGCGAGGAGCAATACAATCGCGCGGTCGCGCTGCTGTATGAAGCTGCATCCCTTGCCACCAGCGCCGCTGACAGCGACGACAAGATTCAACGTGACCTTGTCAATCGGCAACAAAGCCTGGATGCATTGCTGTCTGCGCACGAGCGCATCATGGACGAAAAGAACTCGCCCGCTGTGCATAATGCGCTGCTCGAGGAAGTCGCTGCTGAGCGACTGGCGGCCGACGCATTGCTCAGGGAAGGCAGAACCGCCGAGGCCAAAACACACATCGACCGTGCCTATGTTACGACCAAGCTCTCGGTCGAGCGCGCGCGCAAAGGCGAAACACTGCTGCGCGAACTGAATTTTGAGACGCCCGAAGACGAGTACAAATACGAGCTCGATCGCAATGACACGCACCGGATGTTGCTCAAGGTACTGCTCGATGACAAGATGAAGAACGAGCGTATTCGGGATCGCGTCGACGTGCACGTGACTGAGTCTGACGAATTGCGCGAGCAGGCCGAGGGATACGCGGGCAACAAGGAATACGAAACGGCCATCGACACGATGGAAGAATCGACCCGTGAACTCGTCCGGGCGATTCGCAGTGCCGGCGTCTATATTCCGGGCTAAGACGTGACGCGCTACTCAACTCTTAAACTGTTGTTGTTGCTCGCCACTGCGACTGCGATACCGGCGACGTTGGCGAGAGACTGGAAGGCGCTGGAAGAAGACGATCTGCACGATCGGTCGAATCCGGCTGTCGGTATTCTGCAGGAACCGGAAGAGGCACTGTCGGTGCTCGCGCCGGACTCGGCCGGCAACAAGGTCAACTGGGTCGAGGCGATTCGGCAGGGACAGATCAAACCCCGCGCCAGTCTGTACGGTGACAATCCGGTCAGGCAGCACGATACCGAAGTGGTGATGAAGAACACGCTCGATTTGCCATTCGTGCTGTTTCCCCACAAGGCACACAACGAGTGGATGTCCTGCGAAATGTGTCATGAAACATTGTTCCGGTCGGTGCGTGACGGTAACGCCATCAGCATGGAGAGAATTCTCGAAGGAGAGTTCTGCGGTGTGTGCCACGGGGCCGTGTCTTTTCCTTTGACCGAGTGCAATCGCTGTCACAGCGTGTTGCGTGACGCGGTCCCCGCTTCGATTAGTGGTGCCGTGGTGCCGAAAGAATGAAACGTGTGATCAAAACCCGGCGCCTGGTCTTGTTAGCGATTATCGTGCTCCCCTTTGCAGTAGCGTGGGCGGAGTACGCCGACGTGGTGATTAATATGCAGGCTGAGGATAAGGGCATGTCACCCGTAATCTTCCCGCACTGGTTTCATCGCGTCCGCTTTCAGTGCTCGGTTTGCCATGTCGACATCGGATTCAAGACCAAGGCTGGTGCCAGTGGAATAACGATGGACAAAATCAGCCAGGGGCAGTATTGCGGTGCCTGTCACAACGGAGAGATCGCCTGGTCTGCGGAAAATTGTGACTTCTGCCATAGCGGCACTCCCGGACTCGAGACGGGTGTCGAGGGTGGGCACAAGACAGCAGGCCCCGGGTACTACTGACATGGGTGAGTGTGTGTATGCGTAGTCGAGTTGTCAGCATGTGGAACGCAGCCATCGTGCTGCTCTCCTGTGCATTGCTGCTCGCTGCCTGTGCCGGCGTCAACGGCGATTACCCCGAGCAGGTCGCAATGGGCGACTACTGGGACACCCGACTCTCGTTTATGCAGCAGATCGATGTCGCCACATTGGTGGATGCTGATTCTGGGCGGCCGGCCGCTCTCTCGGGTTTCGTTTCTGCTCTGGCGGCACGCGGTGACGACCTGTACTTCATCGATGCGGGTGCCGGCAAGCTGGTGCACGTGAGTCTGGCGGCGATGACAGCACGAACTATGGTGGCACTACGTAGTGCGACGGCAAGAGGCTTGTACGCGAGTCGCGACGGTTCTGTTTACGTCATCGATAACTACAACCGTCAGGTTCTGCGTCTTGATCCATCACTGGGCGAACTGGATCGGTATTCGCTTGGCCACATTTCCGGTAATCCTGTCGACCTGACCCTGATCGAAGGGGATCGTTCGTTACTGGTGCTCGATGCACTGGACGGTCGCATCGCAGTACTGGATTTACTGGGTGGTCTGCAGCAGTTGATCGAGCCACAGTATGTCGATGTCACGACGGTCTCGTCAGCGACCGCGATCGATACAAGTAATGGCGAGATTTTCCTGCTTGACAGCGGCGTAGATGCGGTCGCAGGAATCAATCTAGAGGGGTACGCGAAGGGCGATTACGGCGGAGACGATTTGCAGCACGTCAGTGCGTTCGCAGTTGATGACTGCGGACGCATGTTCATAGCCGATGCTTACGATGGCGGCCTTTATGTCGGGGTGGCCGACATGAGTCTTCCCGGGCGTCGCGTCAAGGTGCCGGAACTCGACGGCAAAGAGATTGGCGATTTGTGGTCAGACGAGTCGTTTCTCTACGTAGCGACCCTTGCCGACGGGATTATTGCCTTGGCCGTAGGTCCGGAGTGCATGCTGTGACTGCCCGCGTCGGATTGCTTCTGCTTGCGCTGTCACTGGGTGCTTGTGCCGCTGCGCCGCGTGTCATGCAGTACTACCCGGAGGGCGGCGCGCAGGCAGGCGTTCCGAGTTGGCCGGCAGCTCCAGCAGTGCCACGGCTCGAATTCGCCGGGGAGTTGCTGGGCGAGCAGAATTTTGTGCTTGCGAACAACGACCAGGGTGCGGGCCGGGGCTTCCTGCGCTGGCTGGTCGGACTCAGCAGGCGCGGCAGGCAGGTTACGCAGCTGGTTCGACCACAAAGCGGTGTCGTCGATGCGCAGGGCCGCATACTCGTGACTGACGCTGGACGGCCGTCTATATTCGTTTTCGATGAGGCGGCCGGTAGCTTCGATGTTTGGCGCGAAGCGGAGGCGGGTGTCGATTTTGTATCACCGGTCGGAATTGCAGAACTCAACGCCGATGAATTCATCGTGGCGGATGCCGAGCTCGCCGGCGCATTCGTTTTGTCGCGCGAAGGCGTCCCCTTGAGGCGCTTTGGCGCGACAGAACTCGAGCGCCCGACAGGCCTGGACGTCGACACAGTCGCCGGGCGGGTATACATAGCCGACAAGGGCGCGCGCCTGGTCAAGGTTTTCTCAACCGCTGGCACGCTATTACGAACAATCGGCGTACCGGGTGATGCGGCCGGTACGTTGAATGCGCCAATGCATATCCACGTTGTTGGTGACAGGCTCTATGTCTCCGACGCTCTCAATGCCCACGTACTTACTTATGCGGCGGACAGTGGTGAGCTACTTGGTCAAGTGGGTCAGCGCGGTCTGTATGTCGGCAACATGGTGCGGCCGAAAGGCGTTTCCGTTGACAGCGACGGCAACATTTATGTCGTCGAGTCCTACTACGACCACCTGCTTGTTTACGACGACGCTGGACGATTCCTCTTGCCGGTCGGCGGTACAGGGTCTGATGTGGGTAAGTTCTTCCTCCCTGCCGGAGCGTGGTCAGATAGGCAGGACCGTATCTTCATTGCCGACATGTTCAATAGCCGTGTTGTCATCTTTCGTTACGTTGGGGCCGAGAGTTGAGCTTGCGTCGACACAAGATGGCCGGATTTTTATTTGTTGGCCTGATGGCGTCTGCAAGCGTCGCGCTGGCGCAGACTAGTGGCAATGTGGCGGACACAAAACACAACCTGTCTGTGTCCGGTCCGGGTCCCGTGCAGTCGACGGACCAGTCGCAGGTTTGTGTGTTCTGCCACACGCCGCACGGCGCAACCAATGCACCCGGCGCGCCGCTCTGGAACCGGGAATTGTCGAACCAGACGTATACGACCTACACATCTTCATCACTAGATGCCGAGACGATCAACGGACTACTCCAGCAGCCGGCGGGCAGTTCGAAACTCTGCTTGTCGTGTCATGATGGCTCACTCGCTATCGGCACCGTCAATGTCGTTGGTGGAGTAAGCACTCCGGGCGGAGTGGCCATTCCGATGGCGGGCGTGGGTGCCGGCGGTGAAATGCCGGCGGGCGCGGGCCTGGGTACCGGGTTCACGCGCAACCTCGGCACGGACCTGACCAACGACCACCCGATATCTCTGACCTTCGATACAACGCTGGTTACGGCGGACGGGGAGTTGCGTGATCCCGCGACGGCACCGGAAATCGGTGTGCGCAGCCCGGGCGTCAGGCCACAGTTCCCGCTGGAGACGACGGGATTGGCCAGCGAGCCACAATTGCAGTGCGCGAGCTGCCACGACCCGCATCTTGAAGACGGACCAGCCGGGCCGCGCAAATTCCTCCGTGCCAACCGCTTGCAACAACTCGAACCGACAGGTGCGTTTGACAGCGACACCGACATTCTTTGCCTTGGCTGCCATGAGAAGGAAGGCTGGGTCGGCTCGGTGCACGCATCATCGACAGCGGCAGACGAAACCTACCTCGCGGCGGATGCAGCGTTGCGCGAGTTCCCGGCCAACACGCCGGTGTGGCAGGCCGCCTGTCTTAATTGTCACGACACCCACACGGTGCACGGGTCGCGGCGGCTGCTGCGCGAGGGTACCGACAGCATCGTGTCGCCGAAAGCTGGCGGCAACCCGGCGACTGAGGAGACCTGCTACCAATGCCACGGCAACCAGCCGGTAATCACGAATACGGCAGGCGACGTCAAGAACATCGAAGCGGACTTCTTGCTCGCGCGGCGCATGCCGATTACGGGTAATGACCAGCAGGTCACACCCGAAGTGCATGACATCGTCGATGCAGACTTGACCGAGCCGCGGCTCAACCTGGGACGTACGGATTCCCTGAATCGTCACGCTGAGTGCACCGATTGCCACAACCCGCACCGGGCCATGAAAAACGCCCTGTTCAATGGCACGGGCGCCGAGACTTCGGCACACAATCACGCGTCCGGCCATACCAACCTGGCGTCGGGCGCACTGAGTGGCAGCTGGGGAGTTGAGCCGTTCTACGGTGCGACGACGTTTCTTTCATTGCCGACTTCCTACGAGGTCAAGCAGGGAGTCGGTGTTGCCACGGATGTCACGGCACCGCATGTTACGCGCGAATACCAGGTGTGCCTGAAATGCCACTCGGACTACGGCTACGATGATGGCGGTGTCTACCCAATCGACCTGCGACCCAATCTGGGAGACTCGAACGGTGGCACGCCGGCGGGCACCAACAACATGCAGCAATACACGAACCAGGCGATGGAATTTCAGGCACCGCTCGGTGACCAGGGTGAGCCGGGTGGTAATCATCGTTCCTGGCATCCGGTTATTGAAAGCACGGGCCGCTCGGCCGCTGCACGCAACATGAGTGACAGCACCAATATGTTCCTTGAACCCTGGAACGGCGCCAATATTGGTTCGCAGACAATGTACTGCTCGGACTGCCATGGGGCCAACACTGCCGACGGCACAGTGGTGCCGTCGGGCGATGATCCCTGGGGGCCGCATGGCTCGAATAATGATTTCATTCTCAAGGGCACCTGGAGTTCGGCCAATAGTGATAATGCATCAACCATCTGTTTTCGCTGTCACAGTCGCTCCAACTATGCGACGGATGCAAATGATGGCGATGGCAATCAGTTTGCGAGCGGCTTCGGTGGAGAGGAAAATGTCAACCTGCACCATGAACATGCGAAACGCGTCGGCGATGGCGAAAACCTGAAATGCAACTGGTGCCACGTTGCCGTGCCGCATGGCTGGAAGAACAAGGCGCTCCTGGTCAATCTCAACGATGTCGGTCCGGAAGCCGGTCAACCACCGGGGACCGAGATAACGATCAATGGTAACAATGCCACGTACAACCAGGGCCCGTACTACATGAACGCCAAGTTGAAGGTCATCAACTGGAGGGCCAGCGGCACCTGGCGAGAACAGGATTGTGGGTCAAGCAGCGGCAACCAGGGGACGGGCACCGACTGGATGAAAAACGTCTGTGATCCGCCGCCATGAGTCGACTACTGAAAAAACTCGCTTCATTGCGCCTGACACTCGTCGGGATGATCGCGCTTGCCGTGCTGGCGGTCGTGGGTTCACGCAACCCGGACATCGGCACGGGAGTTACGATTTGGCCGATTGCATTGCTGGTATTCAACCTGCTGGCAGCGTTACTCAGCAACAAGGTTTTTCGCACACAGACCGGCCTGCTGGTATTTCATGTCGGCATGTTGCTGGTTTTTGCCTGTATCGGCCTTACGGTGTTGACCGGTTACGAGGGACGCGTCGAGTTGGTACAAGGGGGCGCCTTCGACGCGAGTCAGGTCACAACAATGAAGCAAGGCTCGTGGCACGACCATCGCCTCGACGATCTGGAGTTTTTCCAAAAAGACGTTCGCGTTAACTACCTGCCCAACTTCATTCGCCTTGATACCAACAGTACTATCCAATACCGGACCGCGGCAGGTGAAATACGCGAAGCGACGACCGGCGACCAGCGTACAGTCAATATTAATGGCTATGAAATCGCGGCGACCTTCAACAAGGGATTTGCAGTGCTCCTGCACTGGACGGCCGAAGACGGTCGCGAGGCGCTCGGATCGGTGCATTTTCCGTCGTATCCGAGTTTTGACTGGAAGCAGGTAACGACGTGGACCACGCCAGCGGGTCAGACGGTCGAACTCGAACTCGAACTGGAAGAGCCCGTCGCCGATATTCGGCGCTCGTGGACGCTGGGAAGAACCGACCTCCCGTTCGAGGTGCAGATTGGGCGCTCAGGTAATGCGGTGGCAACAGCCCGCAATGGCGAATCCGTGGCACTCGAAGGCGGTACCGTGCGGGTCGAGGGCCTCAGGATGTGGATGGCGTATCGCATCAGCTATCTGCCGTATCTGTCGTGGCTATTCGTCGCGGCCATGCTTGCGATTGTCGGGCTTGCCATGCATTTCGGCAGGCGCTACGTGTTGCCGGCGGACAGTCCGATGAAACCTCGTGTGATGGAGGCAGATGTACATGTCGCCCGAGTTTGAATGGCAGCTTATCGTCGCTGGCACTGTGCTGCTGCTGGCGGCCACGCTCGTGCAGCTAACGGCCCTGGCGCGACGCCGTGATGGATACAAACCAACAGCAATTATTTATGCAGCAACAGCGACTGTGTTCGGCATCGCAATCGCTGGACGCTGGGTGCGGGAAGGACAAGGACCGTTCATGACGATGTACGAAATCCTGCTCAGCAGCGTTTTCAGTCTTTGCCTGATCTTCCTTGTTGTGAGCGCGGCCATGGCGGTAGCCCGGGCGGGAGCGTTCGTCGTCAGTCCGTTGCTGCTCATGCTCTGCCTGTGGTTGGTCAATGAGTCGGCCGCGGCCACGCCCCTGCCCGGTTCGTTCGACAACCCCTGGCTCTGGGCGCACGTCCTCAGCGGCAAGGTGTTCCTGGGTTTCTGCATGGCCGCAACGGCACTGGCCGTCGCGATGTTGCTGCGTGGCATGTTGTCTGCCGGGCGCTTTGCGCGGCTTGATGCGGCCCCTGAGGAAGCCGAGCAGAGTATCTGGACACTGTTTTTTGTGGCGTTCATTTGCCACAGCTTCATGCTCGTGGCCGGATCTGTCTGGGCGCATAGCGCCTGGGGTCGTTACTGGTCCTGGGATTCGCTGGAGACATGGACACTTGTTACGTGGCTGGCACTCGGTGGACTCCTGCACGCTCGTGCGACGTTCAAGAACATGCCCGCCGGTCTTGGCCACGCGCTTGTCGTGGGTGTTTTCGCCCTCGCATTCCTGACGTTCTTCGGCGTGCCTTTTCTGAGTATTGCGCCGCACAAGGGGCTAATGTGATGCGACGACGTGACCTAAGGCGCAGCGTTATTCCATTGGTCCTCCTGGTTACCGTCGTGGCTGGTCTCGGGCTGGAATATCTTGGCCGCGATACAGGCGAGCCGGTGGTTGCGCGCGAAGTGGATGAAGTCGGGCTACTGCACCAGCATTTTCAGCAGGCGGTGGCATTGTTACGGCATGGCAAATACGACTTCGCTGTGCAGGGATTTCACGAGGTATTGAAGGCTGCCCCGGAAATGCCGGAGGCACACGTCAACATGGGTTATGCACTCCTCGGCCTGGAGGAGTTTGCGGCAGCGCGCAGTTTCTTCGATTCAGCTTCCAATCTGCGTCCGGCCCAAGCCAATGCGTATTACGGCATGGCAATTGCCCATGAAGGGCTTGGAGAAATGGTGCAGGCCGTTGCAGCTATGCAGGCCTACGCGCATATCGCAGCACAGGACGATCCGTACCGCCGTAAGGCAGAGGCGGCAATCTGGGAATGGCAGATTGAGCTTTCGGTACGAGAAAAATGAAGAAGAAATGGGAAATCACAGCAATCACCCTGACAGTGCTTTGCACGGGAGTGCAGGCCGCCGACTGCAGGGACGACGACCAGAGCAAGGCGAAGCAGGTCGCGCAGAAGCTTGACTTGCTGACACGCCTGCTGGATGACTCGGAGCCATTGCGCCGGACGCAGGAGGACGGCAATGCTGAGGCGCTTTTGAAGATTGATGAAGCTCGCCAGTCCCTGGCCGACGCACGCACGGCACTCGATGACGGCTGCGTTGCGGACGCATCCAGTCTTTCTTCTGCGGGCCTCAAGCTGGCGACCACAGCGTTTCGCAAGTCGCCTAATACTTCAAGAACGCAGGCACGCGATGCCTATGAAGGGGCATTGCAGCTGTCGACGAGTTTCCTGCTGTCGGTGGAAGCACAACCTGCGGAACTGCATGGATTGAGTGCTGAAGACCTGGTCGGGATCGAGCGACAAATCGACCGAGCGGAGTCGCTTGCATCGAGCGGCAATTTTGCTCAGGCAGTGCGCCTACTCGCGCCGGTAAACGATCGTTTGCAACGCCGGCTGGCAACGATCCTCAATAACAAAACGCTGTACTACGAAAAGAGCTTTGCGACACCGGCGGACGAATACACCTATTACAAAGAGCAATATGCGGGGTATCTGCTCCTGCTGAAAACAGGTCGGAAAGAAGCAGCCTACAGCGCCCGCAATCGTGTAAGCGCGCTACTGGACAACGCGGCAACTCTGTACGAGGAAGCGGAGCACAGCGCGGCGGCCAAGACGTGGAGCGACGCAATTGCAACAATGCAGGATGCAGTCAGCCAGAGCGAACAGGCGGTGCGCGCGAGCGGCTATACGTACTAACGAATACTAAGAAGCGGACACCATGAACCAGCATAACCAGCCCACATCTGATCCGGACTTCAGGTCTTTACTGACCTGGATCGCCTCGGGACTCCTGATTTACCTGTCGGTTTCGGGTGCGCTTATCTTCTGGCTGCCGTTCGGCGTCTACACCCAGTATTCCGTGATCGTGCACTCGGTCGCCGGTGTATTGGCCGTGCTTCCTGTCACGATTATCGTTGGCATGCACTGGCGTCGCCGCGACATTTCGATCGAAGGCAGACCAGCCACGCTGGCCAAGGCGAGTATGGCGATACTGGTCGTGAGCATTGCAAGCGGACTGACAATCGTGCTCCAGTCCGTATTTGGTCGTGTCGTACAAGATGTGTGGTGGCTGGTGCACCAGTTGTCGGCACTCGCCTTCGGCATCATGTTGTTCCTGCACTTGCTGCCTATCCTGATGCGCTACGCGAATACACCCTCCACGCCGAGGAGGATGGCGCGCCGCTGGTTCCTCACGGCAGCCGCCGTGCTTTTGGTGGCACCCCTGGCCGTAACGGACTGGCTCGCGAAACAAGTCGATACCCCGGCACAATTCCAGGCATTTCCTGCCAATTACGTGTGGCGGTATGACAATGATCGCCCGTTCTGGCCGAGTCGAGCGCGCATCGCTAACCCGCCGTGGGAACGGCAGCTGCAGGAAGGAGTTTCGACCCTGTTCAGCGACTCGGAGCAGGAAACGCTGCGCGCATCGATGGCCGAATTCGAAGAAAGTCGCGGTGGGCCACTGGAGCGGCTTCGGCGCGCGGTATCGCTTATGGCACTCGATACAGGTCGCCAACAACAGTTCAATGAGTTGGTTGCAGCGGCAGGCGAATCGCTGATCCAGGCAGGTGCGCTCAGGCCGGAGCCGCTGCTCGGTGCAGAGTCCTGTGGCGCCGGCGGTTGTCATGACGATATCTACACGGAGTGGGTGCCGAGCGCACACGGATTTGCGGCGTTCGATCCTTTGTTTCTTGACGTTCAGGAAGCCTTGGCTGAAGCCAATGGCGCGGCCGATACGCGCGCCTGTGCAGGCTGCCACGATCCCGTCATGCTCCTGAGCGGAGGGCGCGATGGTGGGCCGATTGGCGGTGATAACCTGAAGTTGAACGAGGGCGTTTCCTGTCTCGTGTGCCACAGCATTTCCGAGACCGATACCAACGGCAATGGCGGCTACGTGCTGCAGATACCGGAACGCTACCTCTTTGCCGATCAAGCAGGACAAGGGGGCTTCTGGAATCACTTTCTGATTCGGAGTTATCCACAGCAGCACATCGATTCGTTTAAGCGCCCGTTGTACGAGGACAGCGAGTTCTGTGCGGCCTGCCACAAGCAAACCGGAACGTCGGGAGAAGAGACGCCTATAGGCCTTGCCCAGGAACAAAACGAATACGATAGCTGGCGCGAGGGACACTGGTATCACGAGGATGAGCCCGAAAAGACGATCGGCTGTCGTGACTGCCATATGCCGCTGGTCGACGGCTCGGACCCGATTGCCGGGTCGCAGCACAGGAGTCATCGCACCCTGGGCAGCAACATGTATGTGCCGGCAGTCCTGGATTTGCCAGGTGGGGCCGAGCAAGCTTCGCAGACGATCAAGTGGCTGCGCGGAGAGATCGAGATTCCGGAAATCGCGGATAGATGGGCCGATGGCCCAGTGGTTGCGATGACAATTGTTGCGCCCGATGAGATTAAGTCTGGCGAATTGGTGAACGTTGCGCTGGTGCTGCACAACAACAAGACCGGACACGATTTCCCGGCCGGACCGCTCGATATCCTCGCGAGCTGGATTGAGTTGAAGGTTGAAGACAATCTTGGTCGCACGCTGTTACATCTTGGCGATCCGGCGGGGGATAAACCGACGCTGGATGCGCCTGTTGTCTACAAGGCGGATTGGTATGACAAGCGCGGCATGCCCGTGGACCGTCACAACATTTGGGAAGTGGTGGGCTCGAGTTACAAGCACGCGCTGAAAAGTGGCGGCGTTGAAAGCGCGGATATTGCGTTCCGTTGCCCGGTTATCGCGAGACCGAAGATCTCGGACTCGTTCAGCGAGGACGGACCCGGTGAGCGGAAATCGGATGTTGTATTTTCTATTGATAATGAATCGGTTACTGAATTGACGGTCACTGCTCGCCTGCTTTACCGCAAGGCGGATCCCGAGTTCATTACCAAGACGTATGCACTGGAATCTGCTATCGAGGCACCGACCGTCGAACTCAATTTGGCAACTCACACGATCGCAGTTACTCCTCCCTGACAGGCGTCTTTGTTGACCTCACAGGCTTTCGCGTTAGACTGAGTCTTTCCCGGTGTCGGATTTCCGGCCGTTCGCGGAGCGTGAAGATCAGCAATTTACCAGACAGCACCAAACGATTACTCGAACTCTATCCGGGTATCGATGGCCTTAGCGATGAGGTCAAGTCGCAACTGGTTGCCAGCGCGCAGACCGTGACTGTCCCGACCGGAACTTTTGTATTTCACAAAGGCGATCCCTGCAAGAGCTTCATTTTCGTCCTCGAAGGGCAAGTGCGGGTTCAACTGTCGTCCGAAGGCGGCCGCGAGGTTGTTCTGTACCGCGTGAGGCCAGGTGGGACCTGTGCACTAACGACTTCCTGCCTGATTGGCCGGGAAGAGTACCCGGCTGAAGCGATTATCGAAGAAGACGTTACGGCCGTGATGTTCTCTGACGGTGAGTTTCGCCAGGCACTGCTTGATTCAGAGCATTTTCGGCAATTCGTTTTTCAGGGCTTTTCGCGGCGCCTGTGTGCCATCGTAACGCGCATGGAAACGGTTGCACTCAAAACAATCGATGAACGCCTTGCCGCACATTTGCTCAAGGGCGACGACGATTCCCTGTCGAATATCACGCACCAGGTGCTGGCCGCCGAGATTGGCACGGCGCGCGAAGTGGTATCGCGCAAGCTCAAACGCTTCGAGTCCGACGGCCTGATTCGCTCGTCGCGCGGGCGGGTAGAGATTGTGGATCGCGAAAACCTGCAGGCACTGTTGGGCTTAGCCGACTACTGAACGCGAGGATGAAAAGCTGGGCTACGTTCCTCGTGCGGAGAACAGCGCTATTGCAGGGATGATGGATCGCGGGGAGACCTTGGAGGCGCGTATTGGAAAGTTAGCGGTTGAGGAGGACCCGTGGGAACGGGTTCGGTTTACCGTTTTCTTGGTTTGAGAGAAGTGGGGTCGAATGTGGCTGTTGTCCTATGAGGCTCGGTATAAG
>CALDZH010000036.1 GCA_937944275.1 uncultured Woeseiaceae bacterium | reverse complement strand
GCGGTTCGCGATGCCCTCACTCGAGTTCTCATGGTAATGGGTGAGAACTGGAACAGTGTCAACACTGTGCTACTCAATGGGGCTGGTTCTATTGACTGGCGACTCGAGGGCGCCGATGCCTTGAGCCGGGATGAATGGTATCTCGTGATTTCGAATCACCAGACCTGGGTCGACATCCTCGTGCTGCAGGGGGTTCTGAATCGTCGCATTCCTTTCCTCAAGTTCTTTATCAAACAACAACTCGTCTTGTTTCCGATTCTTGGCATCGCCTGGTGGGCGATGGACATGCCATTCATGAAGCGCTACTCGGCAGCCTATCTCGCCCGCAATCCGCATATGAAAGGCAAGGACTTCGAGACGACACGCCGCGCTTGCGAAAAGTTTCGGTATACGCCGACATCCGTGATCAACTTTATCGAAGGCACGCGGTTCAGCGAAGAGAAGCGCAAGCGGCACAATGACCCGTATCGGTATTTGCTGCGCCCGCGTGCGGGTGGTTTCGCCGTGGCTATGTCGTCGATGGGTGAACTTTTTGGCGCGATTCTCGATGTGACGCTTGTTTATCCCGATGGCCCTGCGAAATTCTGGGACATGTGTTGCGGTCGACATGTGGAAGTCATCGTCAACGTACGCGAGCGTGAAGTGCCTGCCTGGTGTATCGAGGGTGATTACGAAAATGACCGAAAATTCCGTCGTCATGTTCAAGGCTGGCTGGGCGATATTTGGCAAGAGAAGGACGAACTGATACAACAGATACTCGACAACCGAGAGTCCCATGGCTGAAAGTCGACAATACGATACCGTCGCGTTCGATGTTCGCGACAACGCGACAATGTTGTTTTTTGCAAAGACGACAGATATCGGCGAAATCAACGACTATCTGTTGCTTATGCGTACGATCGATGAGGACTTCGATGAATCGATCTACATTGAGATCAACGAACAGCAGTTTGGCGGGCACAACCTTATCCGGGAAGCGAGCCTGACCGGTAACGTCCTGACTCTCCGTTTGCACGAACCAGCCGAGCCACTTGGCGGCATAGCTGACATCGTCTTGACCTGGTCAGAAACTACCGAGAATCTGGACAGCGTCGAAATGGGCGCATTTCGGGTACTCGGCGATATGCTCGTTGGCGGAAACGCCTGAAGCCCCAGTGGCATCCCCGCAATTCAGTCTCTACATCGTGCGCTGTGCGGACGGGAAGCTCTACACAGGCATAGCCACAGACGTCGAAAAACGCCTTGCTGAACACGTATCAGGTTCGCGAGGCGCGAAATATCTGCGCGGAAAAGGGCCGCTCGTGGTCGTGTTTTCGGAGGCAGTGGGTGATCGTGCCTTGGCGTCGCAACTCGAGTATCGCGTCAAGCAGTTGAGTCGTGTACAGAAACTGGATCTGATTGAAGGCCGCCGGCGCCTGGTGGACCTTCAGTAGGCTCATGTACTGGACGAGGGCTCGGTGAAAACGGCAATTGGCCTGCCAAATTCAGGTTTGTACAGCTTCGTTTCCGTGTCCCACGTATCACGGAATTCTTCGAACCAGACCGCCGTTTTCTCAACATTGTCGAGAAATTTCGGGAAGGGCGTAATCTCGCCAAATGGTCGCGTGAAATCGTCGAAGTGCATTGGCACCACGGCTTTTGCGCCGGTGGTTGTGACCATGGCCTGCCAGTAACTCTCAGCGTACTCCCTCCCGAGTGAAGCGAGCCCATACGAGCACAATAATGCCAGGTCTACGGGAATATCATCGAGAGCCCCTTCGATAAATCCGGAACTTCCCTGCACCAGCGTCGTGCCCTGCGGATGCTCAATCACTATCGAGTATGCTGCGCCGAGACGCATTGTCGTAATCGGGCTCGGTAATTCCAGCGGTTCATCGATTGTGCCTGGAAGAGGGACTGCACCGCGCCAACCGATGGGGCCGTGTCGGGATGGCAACAAGCGAACCTTAAACTCCCCGAACCCATAGACCTCACCGCCGCTTGCGACGACTATCTGGTCGTCGGGAACGCCCGCGCCACGCGCAATATTGGCGGTCGATTCAGATCCCAGCACGGAAGCACTCGAGCGCTTTGCAAGGGCGCCTACATCCATCGCATGGTCAAAGTGAGAGTGGACGGGAATGATTGCTGCCAGGCGGCGCATGCCGAACTCATGCAGGGCATAGTTGATTGTCACTGCATCGTTATCAACGGGGCGACGAAACGCGATGTCTGCCAACGATGGGCGAGAAAAAAAACCGTCGATCAGTATCTGTGTTTCACCGTCATCGAACAGCACCGTTGTAACGCCAAGCCAGGTAGCGTGAAGCGTATTTTCGGCGGGCACCGGACCGGAAGGCCAGTCGATGTTCTCGACGCTGGGTCTTTCATGCCATAACCATACCAGTCCGGCGGTTCCGGCGACGAGCACCAGGACCATCGCAAGAGCCGTAATCTTGACACGCCGCAGCCACATGTCTATTGCCCCGTCGCCATCCTTGCGAGGTGCCCGGTCAGCGGCGCGAGGTAATTACCCAGGGCGTAACCGAGAAGGGCCAGCAGGATAGAGGCCGGTACCAGGTTGGGCCGGTGATGTGCCGCGACAATCGGAGCTGATGCCGCAGCGCCGATATTTGCCGCTGAAGCGATGGCGACACTGTGCACGTCGACACGGAACAGCCAGGCGCCGGCAAGCATGAAGAGGCCGTGGATGAAGATCCAGATGAACGCGCCAAGCACAAATACAGGCGCGGAACCGAGTTCGCTGACTTCCGCACGGGCACCCATGCCCGCAACAAATATGTAGACAAGCGCCGTTCCGATCGCAGTGGAATTTGGCAGCCTCGATACAGGTGTCGTCGATAGCAGCAGTGCGATCGTGGTTACTAGGAGAATACGTGTCGTCGTCTCGGAGAAAATGCCGGCAAGTGCTGAACTCGTCTCGGCAATCCAGGCTGCGATGGGCGGCGCAAATGCATGGCCAATTGCGGTTACACCGATTACAACAGCCGCGAGATACAGATATTGAGGCATCGTGGGTGCATGATCTTCCTCGACGTGTAGCTCGGCGGCGGCGTCCATCGCCGCGAGTCTTTCGGCCGGCACGCGCGCCCACTTGTTAAATTTTTCCGCATAGTCTCGCGACATCAGCAGCAACGGTAGCCAGACGATGTATATGACGTTGTCGGCCACCACAGCGAGCCCGAGTTGCGCGTCTGAAGCCCCGAGCATTTCCTTCGTTGCGAGCATATTAGCCGTGCCGCCGATCCAGCTACCAGCCAGCGCACCGAATCCTTTCCATGAGTCGTCGGGCAACCAGCCATGCACGATAACATAGGCCACGACGCCACCGACCATAACACCCGCAGTACCCATCAGCATGACAAGCACACCTTTGCCCATGACCTTGATAACTGCGGGCACATTGACCTTGATCAGCATCAGTACAATAAATACCGGCAATGCAAATTTGCTCAGCCCGGTGTAGATTATCGACGCATTCGGAATGACAGTTTGACCACCAATTTTGAGATTGCTGAGGAAAACTGGTGTCGCATAGATGAACACTAGCGGCGGAACGTACTTGAACAACTTCGTGTCTGTGATCTGGGCCAGCAGAAAAAAGAACGCAGCGACGGCGCACAAGACGGCAAGCACGCCAATCGGGGAATCAATCAGAACAGTTTCCATGCAATACGCCTCAGGCCGGATCTGGCGACCGAGTATAAAGCATCGATTAGCTCAGGGCGTGTGAAGAACGGCTAGCCGAAGCTGATTTGCGCCGCGAAATCCTTGCGCGCATCTGCGTCGCGAAGGACCGCAGCATTGACGCTTAGCCAGACAGCGTCCCAGTCTTCGATCTTGCTGGGGCCGAACACGTGTTTCGCGACGAAGCTTTCGAGTTCGCGAACAAGGATGACGTTTTTGGGCCGGGCCGACGTGAATTCCACTGAGCCGGTAAAAATGACGAGGTTTTCGACCGGCACATCGGGAACGACATTTTGCAACGCGCGTGTGCGGCCTTCGTTCTGAATCAGCGGATTCAGGAATCGTCGGCGATGAACGCCGTCAACGTTAGTCCATTGCGCCTCGTCTTCGCTACCGAACACGATGCCGTTGAAGTGCTTTGTTTGAATGCACAATATGCCGCCGGCTGTCAGAATCGCATGATCTATTTTCGCAAGACCGCCGTAGGCGCCGGGCAAGATAAAGTCGTGAAGAACATCTGGGCTGCGCCTGGCCAGCGCTCTGCGAACTCGAAACTGACCAATCTTGCCGTTAATGAAATGGGCAACATGGTTGGCTACCGAACGAAATGCCAGAGTCAGCAGCATTGCGCCGGCGATTGTGAACAGGAACATCGCAGGGCCGATGCTTGTAATACCGGTTTGCACGCCGCCGTCAGCCGCCAGCGCGGGCACCGCAACGAGCGGTACGCCGGTAATGATTCTGCGGGTCGGATGCAACATAAAGTACAGGGTAGGCCGGATTGCGCCTGCAGTAAGCGTAACAGGTCACGTTTTTGCACTCTTACCCGGGTAGGCCAGGTAATAACCTTCGATTTCCTTGACTCGAATGGATACTTCGTAGACCTCGCTCAGGATCTCGTCGGTCAGCACATCAGTTTTTGGGCCATCGGCGGCGATTTGCCCATTTTGCAGTAGCACAACGCGATCGATCTCGGGCGGGATCTCGTTGAGGTGATGCGTGACGATGAGGATATTACGGCCGGCGTCGGACAGTCTTCGGATTCGGGTAAGGTAGTCGAAACTGGCTGCGAAATCGAGTCCCGAGGTCGGTTCGTCGAGAATCAGCGTTTGAGGTTTGTGCACCAGCGCGCGGGCAAGGATGCAACGTCGTTGTTGCCCGGTCGACATTGACCTGAGCGCGATGTTTGCCAGTGACCCGATGCCGAGCTTATCCAGCGTTTCGCGAGCGGCTGCGATCTGCTGTTCATTGACGCGCTTCGCGAGCGTGCCGTGAACACCAATACTCGAGTGAAAGCCTGACACGACGACCTCAAGAGCCGTCGTTGCCGGCGTGTATCTCTGCTGCAGGTCCTGTGACACGACCCCAATGTGCTTGCGCAGCTCCCACACATTCCAGGAATCACGGCCAAGTATGCGAAACACGGAGTCAGGTCGTGCGACCGGGTAGAGCTCCCGATTTATGGCCTTGAGCAGGGTGGTCTTTCCAGAGCCGTTCGGTCCAACGATGGCAACGCGCTCATGTTGCCGGATTGTCAGGTCAAGCTGCTCGAAGACGCATGTGGTCCCACGCCAGATAGTCGCGTTGTGAATTTGAACAAGCGGCACGTCAGGCTTCATGAATTTTCCAACCACCGCGTCGGAACACGATCACGCTTAGAACAGTCAATAAGGATTCTGAAACAACTATAGCGATGAATGCACCATGAGGCTCCAGCGATGTCTTGGTTGCGAGCAGGAACGCAAGCGGAATCTGCACCAGCCAGAAGCAAATGACGTTCAGGGTCATCGGTGTTTCCGTATCTCCTGCGCCATTCATCGCCTGGACAATAACCATGCCGACAGCGTACATCGGGAATCCGATGCCGAGAATTTGCAGACAGCGCGTGCCAATGTGTAGTACGTCGGGCGCATCTGTAAACCATCCCGTGATCGTCTGCGCAAAAAGGAGCAGAAATATGCCCGCGAACGCCATGAAGGCAGCATTGTACCTTGCGGCCTTCCAGGTCGATTCTTCCGCCCGATCCGGCTGTCCTGCTCCCAGGTTCTGGCCGACGAGCGTAGCAGCAGCGTTGCCCAGACCCCAGGCGGGCAGGAACACGAACTCCATCATGCGTAACGCGATAGTGTAAGCCGCAATCGCGGGGCTACCGAACATGGCGACAATGCGCATGACGCCGATCCAGCTACTTGTTGCGATGAGAAACTGCCCGATGCCACCCAGTGAAATGCGGAGCAACCGCCATGCAAGCGAAGGAACGAAGCGCAGATGCTGCACAGCGAATGCAATACGACCACGTCCATTCATCAGGTACCAGAGCTGGTAGGCGACGCCGATGCCACGACCAATCGTGGTCGCAACGGCAGCGCCCGTCACCCCCATCTCGGGAAACGGACCCAGTCCGAAGATGAAGCAGGGATCGAGAACGATATTGATTCCATTTGCAAGCCACAACGAGCGCAGCGCTACTGTCGCATCACCCGCGCCGCGAAATGCCGCATTCAGCAGGAACAGGTAAATAATGCTGAAAGAGCCGCCAAGAAGAACGGTTGTGAAGCCAGTGCCCTGCTCGATGACGCCATCGCTCGCACCCATGATCACCAGAAGATCTCGCGCAAACATCACGCCGAATATGCCGATGCCGATGGACAGGAATACACCGACCCAGATTGCCTGTCCGGTTACCTGCGCGGCACCGTGCGGGTCTTTCGCTCCAATCCGCCTCGAGACCATTGCAGTAAGTCCCATGCCGAGGCCGATCGCGATGGCATAGAGAACTGTGATCAGCGCCTCGGCAATGCCAACGGCCGCGACGGCATCAGTTCCGAGGCGTGAAACGAACGCGATGTCGACGACCGCAAAAATTGACTCCATGGCCATTTCAAGCATCATCGGAATCGCGAGCAACCCGAGCGCGCGGCCGACGGGTCCCGTCGTAAAGTCCTCGTCGTTGTCTTTTAGTGCCTCGGACAGGAACGACTGGACGCGACGGAAGGCTGAGCGTTCATCACTCACTGACGGGCGGCCTGTGGCGATGCTATTCTGGTAATTCGCCATACTTCGGGGAACGGTCCGATGTCGAAAGGCCTGTTTTTTATTCTTGTCATGATCGCGGTGATCATTATCTATACGATTGCCAAAGTCATTAGCTACAACCGACTAAGTGAACAGCAATGGAAACAGGTCGACAAGAGCAAACTCAAGGAGTGGGATGACGACGAGTGGGAATAGGGATCGGCTCCGGATTCGATTACACTAAGGCAGGACAGATTTTAAAGGTTGAACGAATGCTCACAATCAGGCTTGGGAAGACGGGAGTTCTTGCGGCGCTTTTGGCCGGTGGTCTGTTTTTGACTGGATGCGATAAGTCCGCGGATACGACCAGTGAGGCCGAGAAGGCTGCTGGCCGCGAAAATGTTGAGGCAATGTCTCGTGAGCACGCCGAAGACACGTCCGAGCCCAGTCCCGCTGCACAGCTCGCACCGTCGCGTGCAGTTATTTCGGATCCCGGGATGCCGTATACCGAATCTGGAGACGAACTCGTCTATGGCTATTTCGCAGCACCCGCCGATGTGGCTGAGCCATTACCGGCACTTATCGTGATCCACGAGTGGTGGGGTCTGAATGACAACATTCGCGCAATGGCTGACCGACTGGCAGGCGAAGGTTACATGGTTCTCGCGGTCGACCTGTACGGCGGAAAGACAGCAGATACTCCCGGGGGCGCAAGGGAACTCATGCTGGAAGTCGTGGAAGACCCGGAGACCGCAAAAGCAAATATCCAGGCCGCTTACGAATTTCTCGAGTTAGCGGGCGCCCCACGAATCGGCTCGTTGGGCTGGTGCTTTGGCGGCGGTTGGTCCTTGAGTGCGGCGCAATTGTTTCCGGACGACCTGGATGCCAGTGTCATTTACTACGGCCAGGTGACCAACGATGAAGACAGGTTGCGGCCTGTCAGTGCACCCATACTGGGGTTATTCGGGGCAGACGATGCCGGAATCAAGGTTGAGTCAGTTGAGGCGTTTCGGGATGCGCTTGAGAGCCTCGGCAAGGAGCATGAAATTCATATCTACCCCGGCGTAGGTCATGCCTTTGCGAATCCGACCGGCAAGAACTACAGTGCAAATGCCGCAGAAGACGCATGGGAGAAGACACTCGATTTCCTCCAGCGTCACCTTTCCGACGGGGGTTCCTGAGTCATTTCCGATCCTCGATCGCAGATCAGCCTGATTTTCAGCGGGACGCTTGCATAGTGCATTGATGTGCCCGCTTCGCTTGCGCAAAGAAGCGACGCTTGGGCCGTGGTGAGGCCGGGTACCATCAGCTCGTCGCTGGTTGCCGGGTTATCTTTGACGCAGAAACTGCTTGTCGCGGCTAGTGCCAGCTGGCGTGCCGGTACTGTCAGCGTCGCCTCAGCGGCTCGCTGTCCCTCTATCTCGTCCTTGCGCAGCGTCCGGTGGGTATCAGCAACACTCAGTGTGACCGACACAGGATCGCCTTTGCAGCGAATTGCGGCACGTAGATAAAACGTCAGCGCCGGAAGATTGACGAGGCGTAGACTCTCCAGGCGCGGTGCAACCGTTACGTCCGTTTCCTGTGCTGCGATGACTATGTTGCCGCCAGCTATAGCCGGTGATACGCAAACTGTGGCCAGAAACAGCGCTAAGATAGTAAGTTGAACGAAGCTCATGGGCATAAGGCTACGGCAAGGCGCTCCGAAAACGAAGGGTAATTCGCGTGATCAAGCGAGCATTTCATATTACATACAAGGCAGCGCGCCGAATCGTCGTCGGGCTGGTCGGGCTGACGGTGCTTGTTATCGGGGTCGTTATGATCGTTACGCCGGGGCCAGCCCTTGTTGTAATACCAGTGGGTCTCGCTATTCTGAGTATCGAGTTCGCCTGGGCACGAGCGTGGCTCCGGCGTCTGCGCGAGTCAATCAGCAATCTAAATTCAAGCGCTCAAAGCGACCGGGTGGAACAGCATCGGCGCAGGGTGTCGGGCGACTAGACAAAAGAAAAAGGGCGCCGGAGAACCGGCGCCCTAGTATTGCGGCTAGGGGGGGTGCCGCCGGGCCTTCCTGGCCCGCTACGCCGGACTCCGTCCGACTTGGTTTCCGGTGCGGCTAGCCAGGTTTTCAGGGGGAGAGATAAGCCTGGCTGGCGCACAACCGGAGGGGTTCTTTCGCAGGCCTTACCGTTCGCCTGCTGCCAGTGAGGAAGTGTGGTCGACGAACTTGATATCAAGGTCGACCCAGTTTTCTGTTGCCAGCGATTGGGCAGCCTGACTGGCTGCCTCGTTGATGGCCTGCTTCGCACCCCGGATAGTGTTGTCCGCAACGTCGTTAATAGTCGCGGCTGTTGCCGTTACATGAGCGCTTTCCTTTGCCAGAGCAGACCCCGCTGCAAATGAAACGCCGATGATTACGACCATCGCGCCGATAAGGGCGAGACCGTTTTCGATGTTTCTGGTTTTCATGATTTGTGTCCTTAATTCGTGTTCAGTGTTGCATTGGTCTTGCGACCATCTCTGTTTTCCACATTGCACAAGGCGTGCCAACTTCGAAAATCTATATAAAACAGTTAGTTACGTAAATTTCAGCTGTTACGAATATTCGTAAATTACGAAAAATCGTTAACATATTTACGGAATTTCGTATATTATGCGTTGATGGTTTCCCAAAACGACTATGAGTGGCTGTTTCGTAAGGCGCCGGTGATGACGACTTCGATCGCCGAAGACGGCACCTACCTCGACGTCAACGATGCGATGCTTGAGCGCCTCGGCTACGAACTTGACTATATGGTCGGGCGCAAACCTGAGGATTTTGCGACGCCCGACACGGCCGAACGCATTGTTGCTGAGCTGCGCCCGGCACTAAGGCGTCGCGGCAAGCTGGAAAACAAACCCTTCAGTCTGGTTACGTCTGCGGGTGAGGTTGTGGATTGCATTACCAACGCGTTCGTCGAATACGACCAGGAGGGGGAATTCCTGCGAACGGTTGCGATGTACTCCGAGTTTTCAGATCAGGCGCGCGCCAACTTCAAGTACCGCAATTTGTATCGTTCGACTCCCGCCATGTTGCATACAGTCGATGGTGATGGTTTGTTGATCACCGTGACAGATCACTGGTTGAGCAAGCTTGGATTCTCGCGAGAGGAAGTGCTTGGTAGACCAATTACTGACTTTATGAGTGTTGCTGATCAAAAAAAGTATGCCGATGGACGGCTCAGGAAATTGATCGCCGAAGGCGACTTCAACAATCTCGAGCGTCAGATGGTGACCAAGGGTGGCACGACGATCGACCTGGTCATGTCGGCTATTTCCCATCGCGATGAAAACGGCAACGTTGATCGCATGCTGGTGGCCTCCAAGGACGTAACCGAACGCAACCGAGCCGAAAGCCAATTGAGGCGAACGCTTGCTGAAAATGCGACGCTGCGCGAGGAACTCGAGCGCGAGCGCGACTATTTACGCGAAGAAGTCAATGTGGCACTCAACTTCGGACGAATAGTCGGGACGAGTCAGGCACTCAGACGCATGCTAAAACGCGTTGAGGCCGTGGCCGAGACTCCGGCCAACGTGCTTGTCGAAGGTGAATCCGGCGTGGGCAAGGAACTCGTGGCACGCGCAATTCATGCACGTAGTCCGCGCGCGGATGGGCCCCTCGTCAAGGTCAATTGTGCGTCAATCCCGAAGGAGTTGTTCGAAAGTGAATTCTTCGGCCATGTCAAAGGCGCATTTACCGGTGCACATCGCGATCGCATAGGACGATTTCAGCTTGCCGACGGCGGATCTATATTTCTGGATGAGGTCGGTGAAATACCGCTGGAGTTGCAGAGCAAGTTGCTTCGCGTCCTGCAGGAAAGCGAATTTGAACGGGTTGGCGATGACATAACCCGATCTGTCGATGTTCGCGTAATCGCCGCGACTAATCGTGACCTTGAACAACTAATCGTTGACGGCAAATTTCGTGAGGATCTTTTCTATCGTCTGAGTGTTTTCCCGGTCGAAGTGCCCCCGCTGCGAGAGCGCGGCGACGATGTCGTACAATTGGCACAGCATTTCCTCGAGCAGACATGCAAGGACTTCGGTCGCGAGACCCTGACGCTGACGCGGGCGCATACGACCGGCCTCAAGGCTTACGGCTGGCCGGGGAATGTACGCGAACTGAAAAACGTTATAGAGCGTGCGGTTATTCTATCGCCGGGAAAATTATTGCGTCTCGACCTGTCGCTGCCCGGGCAAACAGTCGGTGAGGATATTGTCGTCGCGGCAACTCCTGGCGGCAACGAGGTGCTTTCGGAAATGGAAATGCGCGAGTTTCAAAAGTCCAACACCGTGAAGGCGATGGAACAGGCTAACTGGAAGGTTTCTGGACCGGGCGGAGCCGCGGAGTTACTGGGCGTCCGTCCCACTACGCTTGCGGATCGAATTCGCACCTACAAGATCAAGCGGCCGTCACGATGAGCCGGGCCACAATCAATCGCCTTGCGATGGTCGGAATGTTCGTGGCACTCGTCTACGCGCTGTACGCCTACCCGATTGCGGATCAGGTCGTCGCTCTGGTCGATTGGGCACAGACGCACCTGCTTGCAGGAGCATTGGTGTACGTCATTTGTGTTGTGCTCGCGACAGTGCTGTTCGTGCCCGGATCCGGATCCATGATGATTGCAGGCTACCTTTTTGGCTTCAGCCTCGGAACCGTCATTTCCGCGATTGCAATAACCCTGGGTGCGCAGTGCGCTTTTCTCACCGGCCGCCTCGTCGCTCGCGATTGGGTGGCTTCGAAAGTGGCTGGCAACGCGCGTCTCGGCGCCATCGAGGCAGGGCTAAGAGAGGAAGCTTTCGTGATCGTGGTTTTGACAAGATTGTCGCTTGTCATTCCGTTCAATTTGCTCAACTACATGTATGGCATCACCTCAGTGCGGGGAGGTGTGCATCTTCTTGCAACAGGCGTCGGCATGCTTGCCCCGGTTGCCCTGTATGTTTATCTTGGAACCCTGGCTCGGGATATTGGACAAATCCTGTCAGGTGCAGCGACGCCGACAACGCTCGGTTACTGGATTGCCGGCGCTGGAATTATTGCGATAATCACTCTGACCTGGGTGATGCATCGTGCTGCAAGTCGGGCGCTGGAGCGACACCTCCCGACAATGGAATCTGATAATGCCTGATCGCGTTCGCGCAAAAGTCATATTGCTTTTTACCTGCCTGGTTCTCTTTTCTTTATATGCTCACGCGGATAGCTCGACATTGCCAGTAAATGTGCGAAGTGCACTGAACGTGCGTGATGTACCTCATGACTCATTGAGTATCCACATCGAGGACGTCGACACCGGTGAAGTGGTCCTCCAATGGCTGGCCAGTGAGCCGCGCAATCCGGCGTCGACGATGAAGCTTCTGACGACGCTCGTCGCACTCGATACGCTCGGCCCGGCATACCGCTGGCAGACCGAAGTCTATGCACTTGGGGAAATTAGCGGCGGCCGCCTCGATGGTGACCTGTTGCTCAAGGGCTACGGGGACCCCTTCCTCGTAACCGAACGCGTATGGCAGATGCTGCGGGAGATCCGGCGACTGGGTATCGATGAAATCACTGGCAATCTGCTGATTGATGACAGCTACTTCGATACGGGCGAGTACGATCCTGCGGCCTTCGATCGCCGGCCTTTGCGTGCCTATAACGTCGCACCGAATGCACTGCTCATGAATTTCAAGGTTGTTCGTTACTGGTTTGAGCCAAATGGCTCCGTGGTCACAGTAAGGCTGGATCCGGCACTCGAAAATCTTAACGTCGACAATCGTCTCCGCGTGATACAGGCGCCCTGTCGTGGCTACCAGCGTGGCATCGCAATTACGACCAATGCCGACAATGATCGCGTGACGCTCTCGGGCCGTTTTCCAAGCGGATGCGCGCGTTATGCCCTGGATCGCACAGCGCTGTCGCACAACGAATTCGTCTATGGTCTGTTCACGTCCTTGTGGCGGGAGTCGGGCGGTGTATTTGGCGGGAGCTGGAAGAGCGCGATTGCGAGTGAGGGTGATAAACCTATCCTGTCATTTGCTTCGCTGCCGCTAAGGGACATGATTACGAGCGTCAACAAGCACAGCAATAACGTCATGTCTCGGCAGCTCATGTACACCCTGTCAGCCGAAGTGCTGGGCGCACCCGGTACCGAATCTGGTGGCCGCGAGGTGATCTCCACGTGGCTCGCTGACAATAAGCTTGCGCTTGGCAAACTTGCTGTCGAGAACGGGGCAGGGCTATCGCGTGAATCGCGTATTACGGCTGCCGACATGGCAGTGTTGTTGCGATTCGCCTGGCGGCAACCCTACATGCCCGAGTACCTGGCGTCGATGTCGTTGACCGGTCTCGACGGCACCTTGTCGCGCCGTTTTCGTAATAGCGATCTGGTCGGCAAGGCACATCTCAAGACCGGGTCCCTCGATCACGTGACTGCCATCGCCGGTTACCTGCAGTCTCGGTCCGGGCGGCGTTTTTCCGTTGTGGTATTGCATAATTTTGAAGATATCCACCGCGGGCCTGGTGAAGAGGTTCAGGAAGCGCTCCTGCGCTGGCTTTACGAGCAATAGTTCACACTGCAGAAAATTGCCGGTGTAGTAAACTCGCCGCGGGCATTGGAGATCGAGTATGCGTTTGATTATCGGGGTTCTTGCACTGCTGCCGCTGATGGCGGCTGCGGAGACAGCCTACGTAACTGACAATCTCAGGCTTGGTCTGCACCAGGCGGAGAATACGAGCGATCGGGCATTTCGATTCCTCGACAGTGGCCAGCCTATGGAGGTCCTGATTCGTGGCGGAAGTTACGCCAATGTACGTCTGCCGGATGGCACGGAGGGTTGGGTCAAGTCGGCCTATCTGGTCGACGAAAAACCCGCCAAACTAATTGTCGCGGAGACAATTGCCGAACGTGATGCATTGGCCGTCGAACTCGACCGGGCTAAACAGGCATTTGCGGAGCCTGCCGCGACTATTGACGGCCTGAAGGATGATGCGGCCGCGCTCACATCCGAACTCGAAAACGCAAAAGTACAGGTTGCGGAATTGCAGGCCGAGGTCGCATCGATTCAGGGTATGAAAAAACGCTACAGAGGCAGCGTGCCGCTCAACTGGGTTGGTGGTGCAATTCTTGTGTGCCTGATCGCAGGATTTCTTGGCGGACTCAAATGGGTTGATTATCGAAGCCGCAAACGCCACGGCGGCATTCGCATCTACTGACGGGTCAGGCGGCAGCCGTAACATCCTCGCCGCAGCCACCACGAAGCGGCAGCTTAGTACGCCCGAAGAGGTCATCAATCGATTCCTGGTTGCCCGCATGGCGCAAGTCTTTCATCTGTCCGTTCGTCACATGTGGTGCGAATAGCTGCAGAAATTCGATCATGTAACGGCGCATCACCGCGTCTTTTCGATAGCCGATCCAGGTTGTACTGCGAGGGAACAGCCCTTCGGCATCGATTACCTGCAGGTCCTTCCTGTCGGTACAGTCGGCCGCCATGCTGGCAACGATACCGACGCCGAGACCCATGCGCACATAGGTTTTGATCACATCGGCGTCCCGCGCAGTAAACCCGATGTTGGGTTCGAGTCCGGCGTCGGCAAAGGCGCGCTTCAAAGATGATTCACCGCTAAAGCTGAATACGTAGGTGACGAGCGGATACTCAACCAGGTCATGCAACGTGATCTTACGATCAATCTTAGCTAGCGGGTGGTCTTTCGGCACTATGATGGAGCGGTCCCAGTGATAACTCGGGACGAGTAACAGATCGTTGAACAGGTTCTGTGAACCTGTGGCGATCGCAAAGTCGATCTTGCGGCCGGCAACCATATCGGCGAGTTGCTCAGACGTACCCTGGTGGAGGTTCAAACCGATCCGGGGAAACCGGCGCCGGAACTCGGCGATGATCTCCGGTAGAACATAACGTGCCTGGGTATGTGTTGTACCTATTGACAGCGATCCCTCTTCTTCTTCATAAAAATCAGACGCGAGGCTCCGGATGTTGTCGACTTCCTGCATGATGACACGAGCGCGCTCGATAATGCGCTCGCCGGCCGCGGTTACAGCCCCCAGGCTTTTGCCCTTGCGCGTGAAAATCTGCATGCCGAGCTCTTCTTCCAGTAGTTTCAGCTGCTTGCTTACGCCGGGTTGAGATGTGTACAGACGTTCCGCCGCCGCCGTGATGTTCAGGCCGTTGTCGACGATGGCAAGAAGATATTTGAGCTGTTGCAGTTTCATCGTGTGTTTTCTTGGTCGTTCACGTAGCTGCGTTCAATAGTGTGACCAACGAAACGGCATTCGGTTTCAATTGGCGCCAGATCCATACTGCAACGTATAGCAGATTCTTATAACAATTGGATATATACGTGTTCTGGGAGCCAGCGCAAAGGTGCAATTTTTGTGGTAAACAAAGGGAGACACGAACAAAATTCAGGGTAACGAGATGATCTACAACAACATTTTGGAGACGATCGGCAATACGCCTGTCGTGCGACTGAATCGCATGGGGCCTGACCACGTAGACATGTACGTCAAGGTCGAGTCGTTTAACCCGATGGCCTCGGTGAAGGACAGGCTGGCATTTGCGATCGTCAATGATGCGGAGCGAAAGGGGACGCTGAAGCCGGGGCAGACGGTCATCGAGGCAACATCAGGCAATACGGGCATCGCGCTGGCGATGGTCTGCGCGGCCAAGGGGCACCCGTTCGTCGCGGTCATGGCCGACTCATTTTCGGTGGAGCGCCGGCAAATAATGCGCGGCCTGGGCGCTAAAGTTATCCTGACACCGGCGGCCGACCGCGGCAGCGGCATGGTCAGGAAGACGGAGGAACTCGCCGCAAAACATGGGTGGTTCCTTGCGCGTCAGTTCGAAAATCCGGCAAATCCAGAGTATCACCGCAACACGACAGGGCCCGAGATACTCAGGGACTTCGCCGGCAAACGGCTCGATTACTGGGTTACCGGTTATGGCACTGGAGGCACTATGACGGGAGCCGGTGAGATTCTGAAAGCCGCACGTCCTGATTTGACAATTGTCGCCACCGAGCCTGCCAATGCCGCATTACTTGCTGGCAACGAATGGCAGCCGCACAAAATCCAGGGCTGGACGCCTGACTTCATACCGGCTGTCCTCAGCCGCGATGTTTACGACGAGTTGCGCTCAATCTCGGATGACCGCTCAATCGAGGTTTCACGCGAACTTGCGGCGAAGGAGGGCATCTTTACAGGCATTTCGGCGGGTGCAACGCTGGCGACGGCGCTGGACGTTGCGGAGGAGGCGCCAAAGGGCTCGGTTCTGCTCACCATGTTGCCTGACACAGGCGAGCGTTACCTGACTACGCCGCTGTTCGAGGGTATCGAAACCGGCTCCGATGACGAGTGGCTGGACGGGCTCTGAGCAGGCTGACTGCGGCTGCCTGGACGGCAGGAAGTGTCCATTTGCTCAACTGTGGCCGTAATTAGCTGAGTCAGAACGGAAAATTTTTACAGCTGAGACGTAAGTCACAGCACGTTCGGTGCGTGGCTGGCATCGTGGACATCTAATTTGGCCCATAGTGTCCGGAGTCACCGTGGCGGCAGAATTGCACAGCCTCGCACTGAAGAAGAATATCGGCAAAGCGGATGGTTTGCTGCATTCGCTCGTGCCGCGAGCACAATGCTTCTGTTTATACGGACCGGGAAAGGACTGCATCTGGAGCAGTGACGGTGCCGAAGACAGCGAGATAGAAAACTTCGTTACTGGTCTTCCTGACCAGCTTGTAGCGGACCACGGAGAAAGTGAGGAAGTAATTCGACGCACCATGTCGTCGGGACGGACGATCATTGCCTTTCCCGTATTTGCGGATCGGGGTAATCGGCTTGGAATCCTGATCGTTCTATTTTCGAAAAACGCAGGGAAATCCGCCTCGCTCAACCCAAGCCGTCTCAAAAGCATTCTCCAACCGGCAATTGAGATGATCGGAGAGCGGCTTGTGGTCGACGCCAGACTGAAACAAGCGGAGCATCGTAAGGCAGAGATCGAGAAAGAACTTGATCTGGTCTACAAGGTAGATGAAAAGATCCACGGTGCAAAGACCCGGCATTCGAGTCTTGCACAACTGATTGGCCAGAGCGGCCGTTTCCTGGGTATCAAATACAGTGTGCTTCTTATTCCGAACAAACGGATTCGCATCAGCGCGACTCATTCCAGTTGGAAAAACGTAAATCGTAAGGTCGTGGACCGTTATCTTGTCACGCAACTGTTGCCAAAGCTTGAAGGTCAACGAAAACCCGTGATTTTCCAGATTCCTGCTGTCGAGGGTTCCAACGATGCTGCGCAACATGGATACAAGGCGCTGTTGAGTCCCCTGATCGATAGCCAAGGCAATGTTGAAGGTATCCTGGCTCAGCTTGGGCGTGTCGATAAAAGTGGATTTTCGCGAATTGACCGCCGCTTCATGGAGCACATCGTTCGCAAGATCGGCTATGTCATCGAGCGATCTTTCGACTCGATGACGGGTTTTATGAATCGCAGTGGTTTCGAGGATCAGTTGCATGAGTCCTGGGGCGATCTCAAGCCCGATGGCGATGCGCATCAGTTGATTTACTTTGATCTCGATAACCTGCAACTCGTCAATGATCGTTTCAGTCGGGAGGCTGGCGACGAAGTGATCATGAGATTTGCCAGGCTGCTTGAAGAAGACTTGCCAAAGAGTGGTGTCTTATCGCGGTTGACGGGCGATGATTTTTGCATGTTGCTGACGCATGCAGATACGGATACCGCGCTCGAGTTTGCGCAGAACATTCGCGAAAAAGGCGAAGCGTTGCGATACCTTGAGGGCGATAAGTCCCTGCAGATCACGATGAGTATAGGCATTGCCGAACTCACGCTTGCCAGCGGAGATTACGGGAACGCGCTGACGACCGCGCGTATGGCCTGTGAAGCCGCGAAAGACCATGGCCGCGATCGAATTGAGATTTATGACGAATGCAACCAGAGCATCGTCCGGCGCTACGATGACATGCAGCTCGTTGCCGAAATCCAGCAGGCGATTGATGGTCAAGGGTTCGAACTGTTTGCACAGCCTATTTCTTGTCTGACCGGTGAGACCAACAATCCACGATTCGAGGTACTGCTGCGTATGACGGATTCGGCAGGCGATCAGGTACCTACCAAGGCGCTATTCTCGGCAGCCGAACGCTATCGCATGATGCCGCAGATTGATCGCTGGGTCGTTTCTGCAACGATTGCGAGGTTGGCGGAAGTTGGTGCGTTTGTTGATGGGCACGCCGCTATTTTCTCGATTAATTTGTCGGGACAATCTCTTGGTGATGACGACATACTCGAGTTCATCGAGGAGGAGATTGGGCAAAGTGGCCTGCCGTCGGCGTCACTGTGTTTTGAGATTACAGAGTCAGCAGCCGTATCGAATCTGGACAAGGCGCAGTCGTTCATTGATCGTCTGCGTTACCTCGGCTGCGGCATATCTCTTGATGACTTTGGCGCGGGTCTGAGTTCTTTTGCCTATCTCAAGAACTTCAGTGTCGACACGCTGAAGATCGATGGCGGGTTCATTCACGATATAACCGAGAACCGGATATCGGAATCCATGGTTGCGGCGATTACGCAGGTTGCCAAGGTGATGGATCTGCAGACAGTCGCCGAATTTGTCGAGTCTGAGAAGACGCGTGAGCTAGTCACTAAGCTGGGAGTCGACTATGCGCAGGGGCACATTATCGGCAAGCCCATCGAACTCGATACAGTACTGGCAGACCTGTCCGACCTGACCAAATCATCAACAGGCTAGTCGTCAGAATATTTCGGCCTCGAGGCCAGCTGCCATTAAAAGTCCCAGTTCTTCGCATTCTGCGAGGCGCGACTCGTCGAATTCGCCGGCAATGAGGACAGGCTCCTGTACTTCCCTGACCGCAAGTCCTTTGAGGATACGCCGCACACTTGAAATCGCACCGGTTCCGTCATTGCCAGCGCGCACAAACATGGCCCAGGGCTTGCCATTGATCCTGTTTTCGCAGGGATAGAAGACGCGATCGAGGAAGTACTTCATGGCGCCGCTCATGTATCCGAAGTTCTCGGGTGTGCCGAGAATGAAGCCATCAGCCCATAACAGGTCGTCGACATCCGCGTCGAGCGCTGCCTTTGTGCGCACCTCCACACCGTCCACGTCCGGGCTTGTTGCGCCTCTAACGACTGCGGCGGCCATACGGGCCGTCGCGCCCGACTGGGAGTGAGAGACGATGAGGAGGTGCTTTTCTGCCATGCGGCAATAGTGCCGGAGTCATCGCGATTTTTCGATAGACTGCAGGGCATGGTAGCGGTACTCGATACATTGCCGGAGGAGCTGCGCGAAGCGGTCGGACACTGGCTCGAACGATTTGGCGATTCGGGGAAGACTGACGTCCTGGTGCGCCTTGTGGCGTGCAGCGAATTTGCCGGTACTGTCTCGCTGCGTGAAAAGAACTGGTTGCTTGAAAACATGGCAAGTTTTGAGCTTGCGCCCGATCCGCAGCGACTCGAGATGTTTGTTGCCGATGTGGCATCGAGCGATGCGGATATTGCGGAAATTCAGTCTCGTCTCCGAAGATTTCGCAATCGCTACATGCTGCACGTTCTGTGGCGCGAGATTTTCGCGCTGGCCAACCTCGATGAGACCCTGAATTCGTTG
>CALDZH010000035.1 GCA_937944275.1 uncultured Woeseiaceae bacterium | reverse complement strand
CTTGGAAACGACTACCAATGGCTGACAGTAAGTGCCGGATATGAAACCAGGAATCAGTGGATCCCTGGACTGCGACTCGGTTACCGGCAAAACCTCGCGGGCACTGAAAAGACCTACGCAAGCCTGGGCATGACCGTGTTCAAGTACATCAACCTGGATATTTCCTCTGCGCTCGACGTCACCAGGATTGACGGCAAAAAGCTGCCAGAGGGGCTGATGGCGAGTATTGGTTTCCAGGTCAGCTGGTAAGCCAACCGAGGCATTGGAGCGGCCTGAGGCCCGGTTATAACGCGTGGACGCCCGGCTGACTAGGCGTTTTCCAGAATTGACAAATTTTAATCCAGATTCAATTATAGTCGGGCGAAAAGGCAAATCTGGCGCAAGCCAGTGACGCAAAGCCACGGGTCCCTAAAACCTCCGCGACGCCTTTCGCGACGCCACGAAGGACCCAGGATCGCCGGGCTGCCGACACTACACGGCTATGTACAGGAGTAATGTCGTGACGGTACTCAAGAAAATCCCGGTCTCTGTTGTATTGCTCAGCATTCTATTTGCCTACTACTTCGCAACGGGCGCCATAGGATAGGCCTGACGAGCACTTGACGGGATCACATGACCCGGCGCAGCAATTGACTGCTTTCGCTCGGGCCGGGTGATACGGATCTGGAAGTCTGTGTCACTCACTACCAGCCGTTGGGCAGCGGCTGGAAAAGGCGGAGCTTTATCCTCATTGCCTGCCAGACTAACCCGCACCTGCCGGCCATACTCGCCTGTAAATACCTAGACAAGGCCCCAGAGGTGGAAGATCGCGGTCCCGGCGAACGTGCCGAGCGCATAGCCCAGTACGCCAACCAGCACACCCGGTGTAACAAGATCGTGCCAGCCGCGCGCGGCCGCAAGCGCGGGTGCTGTTGTCGCCCCCAACACGGCTGCATTCGAGGCGGTGACAAGTTCGGGTATCGTCAGCCGGAACAGGCGCCCTACGCCGAGCAGCACCACGAGGTGCACGCTGAGCAGGATCACGACGAGGACGATCAATATCGGGGCTATTTCCACCATGGCCTGCAGATTCGCTCCCGCCGCGATGGCCGCAAAGAAAACGAACGCTAGCCCAACCCCTATTTCAAAGGCCCCATGCAAACGCTCCATCCAGTGCGGGAATGCAGTTGCCGCGATCAGCACGAGCAGCGTGATGATCGCGTAACGCAGGCTGGGCATGCCAATTGCGCCCGTGATCGCGTCACCGATGGCAACAAAACTGATCGCCGCCGCCAACGCCAGCGTGAGGCTCATCGAGGAAATCCGTTCGCTGGTCTGCTCCGCCTCCACTTCCTCGCCATGCTCATGCGTCGTGAAGCGGCGAGCAAGCCAGCTCCACCCAGGTAAGAGCGCCAGCACGCTCAGGAATACCGCACTGAACAGATTGTCTGTCGCAGTTGCCGCAGAAAAGAACGAGGCATCAGTCCGCAGCCCGGTGATCTCGCCGAGCGCGGCATAGTTGACGGAACCACCGATGTAGGTTGACGTGAACAGGCCGGCAATGCCTGCTTCACGCAATTCAGGATCAATATTGGCAGCGGTCGCCAATGCGCTGAGGTCCAACAGTCCGACTGCAATGATCACGCCGATGATTGTCCCGACACTGGCAACGAGAAACGCAACCGTCATGCGCGTCGTTTCGAACAGCATGTGCCTGAGGTTTGCCTTGAACAGGAATAACGGAATGAGTACAGGCACGAAATAGCTGAACACGAAATCGAAGGCCGGCGCCGAGTGCGGAATGATCTTCATGTTCGCCGCTGCAATCGCAGCCAGAATCGCAATCACTGCACCGGTCAAATGAGAGCCAATACGAGTCTTCTCAGCCAGGAAAGCGCCGCCGGCAATGACAAACAATGCTGCCATCAGGGCGAAATCGTTGTCAGGGCTAATCAGGGTCATGCGCTCGTTCCTCCAGTGGCATTCGTATTCGCGAGTTCCCGCAATACAGAAGTGGCGAATGCTCCACGCCCCAGCGCAAATGACAACTCGACCGCATCCTCGACGATGTTACAGGACAAATCGCCAACGTTGAGCCGCAGGCTGCGGGTGCCGGGTTCAACACGTGCCTTCCCGAGCGCCACAATCCACGCATCATTGCTGCCTGTGGACCCATCTCCTGCAAGCTCGCCGGCCGGGTGAATATCCATCTCGCTGCAACGGCGCTCGATTTCCTTGTCGACATCGTCCACGTCGAAAACGCTGCCGGTGCCGTCCAGATTGGCCTTGTCACCCGGCAAAATTCTGTCCCAGGTAGCGCCTCGCACACGACCATCCAGGTAGTCATTGAACATGAAGGAACGGGCCGTCGAGATTGCGATGCTGCGTTTGTGCCGAGGAAGGCGCTTGCCGCTGGCCCAGGCATCCGCCAGTGAGACGTTGTTACCGCCTCGACCAAAGCGCTGCTCGCCAAAGTAATTGGGAACACCCTGCTCAATGATAGCCTGTATGCGCTCCTCGATTGCCGCGGCATAGTCGAGCAGGCCATCACCGCGCAAGACAATGTGGAAACGATTCGCCTTGTGGGCACCCCTGCGCAGCTTTCGATTGTGTCGTTGTACGTCGACTACTCTGACGCCTTCGACTTCGAGCGTCTGCCAGTCAGGCGCATGCCAGCGCGGCACGCTGAACCATTGCCGGGTTACAGCGTGGCGATCCTTAAGGCCCGCATACCCCACGTCTTTCGCCGGCACATCGGCGAAACGCGCAAGCTGGCGCGCCACCCACTCCGTGTTCGCGCCCGTCTTCTCAATCCACAAATAATCGTGTTCGCCGTCTCCGGTGAATTCGAAACCGAGTTCCTCGGTTACCTGGAAGTCCTGCGGTGTGGTGCGAATAGCCGCCGCAAAAAGCGGAGCGCCAAACGCTCGGGCCCAGTCAGGAAGTGACATTGAAATTGCCTAGTCGGAGGCGCGGGCGACCGGTACAACCTGGTAGAAAGTCTCGGCCTCGCCGATCATGCCCAGGTCAGTGCGCGCACGCTCTTCGGCCGCGTCTTGACCCTGCTTGAGATTGATGACCTCGGCATCGAGCGATGCGTTGCGTGCTTTGAGGGATTCATTCAGTTCACGCTGCTCGGCAACGGCAGCGCGCAATTTCATGGTCTTACGATAGCCATCGTCGGAAAACCAGAGCTCAGCCTGAAGACCGAGCCCGGCAATCGCTAACAGAACCAGTAACCAGCGTGAACCGCTCACTTAACTTCCCCAAGCTGACCGTGGCAGCGTTTTCAGGCCTTTACCGAAAACGCGCCGCGAGCCGCATACCCTGCTTCTTCGCCCAATTCCTCTTCGATACGCAACAGCTGGTTGTACTTGGCGATACGGTCGGACCGGGACAGGGATCCGGTCTTGATCTGCGTCGCCTGGGTGCCCACCGCGATGTCGGCGATCGTCGCATCCGACGTTTCGCCGGAGCGGTGCGAGATCACCGCGGAGTAACCCGCCTCGTCTGCCATAGTAATCGCATCAAGAGTTTCGCTTAAGGTACCGATTTGGTTGGGTTTTATCAATATCGAATTGGAAATCTTTTCGTCGATACCGCGCTGCAGGATCGAGGTATTGGTAACAAACAGGTCATCGCCGACGATCTGCACCCGATCACCCAGCTTTTCGGTCAGCAGGCGCCAACCCTCCCAGTCGCTCTCGTCCATGCCGTCCTCGATCGTGATGATCGGGTACGCGTCAGCCAATTCCGCAAGATAGCCCGTAAATCCTGCCGCATCGAACTGCCGGCCTTCAGACTCAAGATCGTAGACACCGTCTTTGTAGAACTCCGAACTCGCGGCATCCAGACCCAGAAGAATATCGTCGCCAGCCTTGAACCCGGCTTTCTCGATTGCCGTCATGATCGTGTCGAGCGCCGCCTGGTTTGATGGCAGATTCGGTGCAAAGCCACCCTCGTCGCCCACAGCCGTATTCATACCCATCCCCTTCAGGACGCTCTTCAGACTATGGAACACTTCCGCACCATAGCGCAGGGCTTCCGTGAAATTCGGGGCACCGACCGGCAGGATCATGAACTCCTGGATATCGACACTGTTGTCGGCGTGCGCGCCGCCATTGATGATGTTCATCATCGGGACCGGCATCGTTGTGCTGCTGCCGAGATGACGAAATAACGAGATTCCCTTCGACGCCGCTTCGGCCTTGGCAACAGCCAGTGAGATCGCGAGCAGTGCGTTCGCACCCAGCTTGCCCTTGTTGTCACTGCCATCGAGCGCAATCATCGCGTCATCGACTGCGCGTTGATTTTCGAACTCGCTCGCGAGTAATGCATCACGAAGCACGCCATTCACATTCGCGACAGCTTTCTGCACGCCTTTGCCCAGGTAGCGAGACTTGTCGCCATCACGAAGTTCAACCGCTTCGCGCGAACCGGTCGACGCGCCCGAGGGAACACCGGCGCGTGCCGTGCTGCCATCGGCAAGGGTGACATCTGCTTCAACTGTCGGGTTGCCGCGCGAGTCGAGAATTTCCCGACCGCGTACATCAGTAATCTTGATCATTATTTTTCCTAGGTTTCTATCGAGTCCGGTACACCAAGGCCATACTCGGCCTCCTGGTAACCGCGTTGTTTGACACTCGCGTCGATCGACATGAGCGTTTCCAGGAGTTGCTTCATTTTGTCGAGCGGCCATGCGTTCGGACCGTCACTCAGCGCTTTCTCCGGATCAGGGTGCGTCTCCATAAAGAAGCCCGCCACGCCCGCCGCGGCAGCCGCGCGCGCCAATACAGGGATAAACTCGCGCCGCCCACCCGACGCCGAGCCCAGCCCGCCCGGTTGTTGTACCGAATGCGTCGCATCGAATACAACCGGTGCGCCGGTACCGCGCATGACCGCGAGGCTGCGCATATCCGACACAAGATTGTTGTAGCCGAACGAGAAGCCGCGCTCGCACACCATGATGTTCTCATTCCCCGTTGACCTGGCCTTGTCGACGACGTTTTGCATTTCCCAGGGCGACAGGAACTGGCCCTTCTTGACGTTCACCGGCAACCCGGTTGCCGCCGTGCGCAGGATGAAGTTCGTCTGCCGGCACAAGAACGCTGGAGTCTGCAGGACATCGACGACGTCGGCGACCTCGTCCATCGGTGTGTCTTCATGTACATCGGTCAGGACTGGCAGGTCCAGTTGCCGCTTCACCTCGCCAAGGATACGTAAGCCTTCTTCCATTCCCGGTCCGCGAAAGCCGTCGCGGGACGAGCGATTAGCCTTGTCAAAAGACGATTTGTAGATGAAGGGAATTCCCAGCTCTGACGTTATTTCCTTGAGCGTGCCAGCCGTGTCGAGCGTCATCTGCTCACTCTCGACAACACAGGTTCCGGCAATCAGGAAGACCGGTTGCTCGTTGCCAACCGCAAACCCACAAAGATTCATGCTTCAGCCGCCTTCGGCAACTCACCTTCGGCGTGCTGGCGCACAGCCGCGATGAAGCTCTTGAATAATGGATGCCCATCACGCGGATTCGACGTAAATTCAGGATGGAACTGGCTGGCGAGGAAGAACGGATGGTTTTCGATCTCGACCATTTCGACGAGGTCATCAACCGACAACCCCGAAAACAAGAGTCCGGCTTTCGACAGCTCATCGCGATAGTTGTTGTTGACCTCATAGCGATGCCGGTGACGCTCGACAATCTCCGTGCTGCCATAACTCTTCGCTGCCAGCGATCCCTCCGTCAGCGTCACAGCTTGTGCGCCGAGACGCATCGTGCCGCCCATGGCTGACTCTTCGTCGCGTTCCTCGACATCACCACTGGCATCCTGCCATTCCGTGATCAGACCGACGACCGGGTGCGGCGTCTCTTTATCGAACTCCGTACTCATCGCGCCCGCGAGGCCCGCCATGTTGCGGGCCGCTTCGATGACAGCGACCTGCATCCCGAGACAGATTCCGAGGTAGGGAATGTCATTCTCACGCGCAAATTGCACCGCCTGGATTTTGCCCTCGATACCCCGGTCGCCGAATCCGCCAGGCACGACGATGCCGTCCATATCACTGAGGCACTCGATACCCGCTTCCTCCACATCTGCCGATTCAATAAAATGAATGTTGACGCGCGTGCGCGTGTGTATGCCCCCATGCTGCAGGGCCTCCACCAGCGAAATGTAGGAATCCTTGAGATCCATGTACTTGCCGACCATGGCGACGTTAGCCTCGGCCGTCGGATTCTGCTTGGCCTCGACGACGGCGTCCCACTCCGCGAGATCCGCCTCCGGCAAATCCAGCCCAAGCTGGCGCGCCACGATGCCGTCGAGACCCTGCTCGTGCATCATGGCGGGAATCTTGTAGAGATCGTCTGCGTCGTAGGCCGAAATGACCGATTTTTCAGGCACATTCGTAAACAGCGCAATCTTCTTGCGCTCGTCCGATGGCAGCGGCTTTTCTGAGCGACAGACAAGAATATCCGGCTGAATGCCGATAGAACGCAGTTCTTTCACAGAGTGCTGCGTCGGCTTGGTCTTGATTTCCGAGGAGGTCGGGATATAAGGCACCAGGGTGAGGTGCACGTAAACCACACGATCGTGACCGAGTTCTACGCCCATCTGGCGAATGGCCTCGAGAAACGGCAGAGACTCGATGTCACCAACCGTGCCGCCAATCTCCACAAGACAGATGTCGGCATCGCCGGCGCCCTTTTCCACGCTTTCCTTGATCTCGTTGGTGATATGCGGGATTACCTGCACGGTCGCCCCCAGGTAATCGCCGCGGCGCTCCTTGGCGATGACGCTCTCGTAGATGCGCCCCGTCGTGTAGTTACTATGACGGCCGCCTCTTGCCGTGCGTACAAATCGCTCATAGTGGCCGAGGTCGAGGTCGGTCTCCGTCCCGTCATGGGTCACGAACACCTCGCCATGCTGGAACGGACTCATTGTGCCCGGGTCCACGTTAATGTACGGGTCGAGCTTGATCATGCTGATCGTAAGACCGCGCGCCTCTAATATCGCGCCGAGACAGGCTGACGTGATGCCTTTCCCGAGGGAAGAGACAACGCCACCGGTGATGAAAACATAAGATGTCATGTGTGAGCTCAGGGCATCATGCCCATGTAGTCAACTCAGCAATAAACGAGAAAGGGCTGGAGCAAAGCACTGCCTGGCGGTGTGCTTTTTCCAACCCTTCGAGTCTGCGCCGTCGTTGGATAAAAGACGGTATTAAAGTCTACCGAAAGGTATCAGGCTTAACAACGACTCATCCGTTTTAATGCAACGCCGGACGTTCGCTCCAGCGTATTGCGACGCCCGGCTCACTGAACGCGTCTGATGCAATCCACAGGTCGCCAACCGCGACAAGCTGCGCGCCGGAGTAGAGCAACGGCAGTCGCTCGCGCATCCAGGGAACGACGCCCTCATCTTGAAGCAGTTTCTTGAGTTTACGTGTATGTGCATGACCTTTAGGCTTAAATTCCTCTCCGCCCTGTCGAACGTCGAGGCGCAAACCACGCTCAAATAAGCCATTCGACAGGCCTCCAGACGCTCCTGGCTCGAAGTGTAAAACGCCGAGCCCGGCACCTAACGGCACCTCGTGCCCCGAAATCGGGCCGCAAAGCGGTGCATCAGCCAGCACCTCGGGAAGCAAATAAAGACCATTTCGATAGCGCCTGACAGACGCGCCCGGCCACGTGACATGCGGCTGCGCGTCCTCACGCGCAGGCAATACTTCTTTGAGAATGCGCTCGAGTTGTAATGCCGTCGGGGTCGACAAGCCAAGCAGTCGCAGCGCGTGACGCAACAGGTTCCTTTGCCGACCGGGTGTCAGTTCAAGCAGCCCGTCAATCGGCAAATGCTCGGCGACGCCGCCGAGCGCGTCGAGGTCGATTTCCGCGAGATCGGCCATCAGAGACGCCGCCTCACCGGCATGCGCCGCGCTGCGGTGCAGGCGCGCTGCTATATCCGGCCAACGCGACTTTAGACGCGGCAGGATATCGTGGCGCAGAAAGTTGCGGTCGAAGCGTCGGTCGATATTCGATGGATCTTCGATCCACCGCACTTCACGCTCAGCGACATAGTCGCGCAGGGATGCACGGTCCGTATTCAGCAAAGGACGTGCCAGCCAACCGGGCCCGAAACGGCGGATCGCGCCAATGCCCGCGATGCCGGCCGGACCGCTTCCCCGCACCAGGTTCAGCAACAACGTCTCAGCCTGGTCCTCGCGGTGATGCGCGCTCAACAACCAGTCTCCGTGTTGCAGTTCGGCATGCAAAGCTGTGTAGCGCGCCTCTCTCGCGGAGGCTTCCGGCCCCTTGCCGGACTCAAGCTGAACCGTAACGACTCGGCTGCGGTACTCAATACCCAGTTCCCTCGCAAACGCCTCGCAGTGTGAGCTCCATCGTGCCGATTCGTCATGCAGGCCATGATCGATATGGACTGCAACAATGGGAATGCCGGGACTGCTCGCGACCAGCGCATGCGCTAGCGCGGTCGAATCCAGCCCGCCGCTGAAGGCGATTACATAGCGTGAAGGTCTGCCGGCATGTTTTTCGAGCTCCACGAGTTGCTCCCGCAGATACCCGGACGTGAAGGTCACGCTTCCTTGAACTGTCCGAAGCTCGAAAGTCGCCGCTGCCGTTCTTCGAGTAAAGCATCGGTCGACAATTGATCGAGCTCGTCCAGGTTCTTGAGAAGGGCGTTGCGGATAATCTCAGCTGCTTCCTGTGGATTGCGATGTGCCCCACCGAGTGGCTCTTCAAGTACTTCGTCTACGAGGCCAAAATCGTTCAGGTTTGTCGCCGTAATACGCATGGCCTCGGCTGCATCCTCCGCCTTGTCGGCACTCTTCCAGAGGATGGAGGCGCAGCCTTCCGGCGAAATTACGGAGTAAATGCTGTACTGCAACATCAACAGACGGTCACCGACACCGATTGCCAAGGCTCCGCCGGAGCCGCCCTCGCCAATGACAACACTGATGATCGGCGTCTTGAGTCCCGCCATCAGGTAAAGACTGTACGCGATTGCCTCGCTCTGGCCACGCTCCTCGGCCCCGACACCGGGATACGCGCCTGGTGTGTCGATCAACGTGACCACAGGTATTGAGAATTTCTCGGCCATGCGCATCAGACGCTGTGCCTTGCGATAGCCCTCAGGCTTGGGCATGCCGTAGTTACGGCGAACGCGCTCTTTCGTATCACGGCCTTTCTGATGGCCGATGAACATCACCGCGCGGCCGTCCAACCGGCCGACACCGCCAATAATCGCCGGATCATCGGCATACATACGATCGCCATGGAGTTCCTGGAAATCCGGCGCGATCAACCGCAGGTAGTCGAGCGTGTATGGCCGTGACTCGTGGCGCGCGACGCGGGCAATCTGCCAGGGACTAAGTTTGGCAAAGATACTCTTCGTCAGGGACTCGCTCTTGGCCTTGAGGCGTGCGACTTCTTCGTTAATGTTGATCTCGGAATCGTCGCCGACGTAGCGCAACTCCTCGATCTTAGCCTCAAGCTCAGCGATGGGCTGCTCAAAATCCAGGAATTTCATGTCCATCAGTTCAACTCGCGTCCAGGCGCGTAAAGAAGACGAACATTATTGTTCCCAAGCAATTCCGTCAACTTATCGCGCAATTCTCGACTTGGGCGCACGGCCCACTCAGGCCCCAGCGACAATCGCGCCGACGCGCTGGCCCCAATATAGCGCACGCTTACATCACAGGTTCCTTCACGGAACGGCAGCAACAAGTCGTGCAGCTTTACTAGCAGAGCCTCGCCCTGCCCGTTCGGTGCCAGGCTTAGAACCAGGCTGCGGGCCCTCGACTCGATCACCCGATCTATGTGCAGGACACTCTTGGCATTAACGGTCCAGCTACCGATAAAATCATCGTAGCGCAGGCCACCCGCCACCACGACGATTTCATCCTTGACCAGCAGATGGCGGAACTCCTGGAATGCCTCACTAAAGAAACTTATCTCCATACGCGCCGTATCGTCATCCAGTACAACACTGACGCGATTGCCGCGCTTGCGCACATCGACGATGAGGCCCGCAACCGTCGCTTCCCGCCGGGCCGCATAATCGCGCTCGCCCTTATTCGTCTGCGGCGGTGGCTCGGCGATGATGTCGCTAAGCTTGCCGTCTGCAAAGAAACCCGCATCATGCCGTACGGCATCGAAAGGGTGCCCCGTGAGATACAGGCCGAGCGCCTCTTTTTCGTTACTCAGGAGCAGACGCTCCTGCCATTCGGCAAGTTTCGCCGGTTTTATATGTTCCTCTTCTTGCTCTGCCGGCTCGCCGAGGCCAAACATGTCGTTCTGCCCCGCAGCAGCCGCTTTCGCCTGTTGATCAGCGCTACGCAATGCCTCAGGTACGTGATGCATTAGACCGCGTCGAGATTCACCGAAACAGTCCATCGCTCCTGACTTGACCAACGCTTCCAGCGTGCGGCGATTGATCTTATCGTGATCCACACGACGGCAAAATTCGGCGAGACTCTTGTACGGTCCCTCTGCTTCCCGATCGGCAATAAGCGATTCGACTGCCCCTCGGCCTACGCCTTTAATGGCCCCCAATCCATACAAAATGGTGTCATTGGCGGACACGCTGAAATGGTAGGACGAACGATTGACATCCGGTGCAAGCAGTTTGATACCCAGCTGACGGCAATCATCTTTCAACGTGACAAGACGATCGGTGTTCTGCAAATCGGCACTCATGACGGCAGCCATGAAAGCTGCCGCATAGTGCGCTTTCAGATAAGCGGTCTGATACGACAGCACTGCATACGCAGCCGAATGCGACTTGTTGAAACCGTAACCGGCGAACTTCTCCATCAGATCGAAAATGTGCGTCGCCGTCTTTTCCGCAACGCCACGCTCGGTAGCACCACTGACAAAGATCTCGCGTTGCTTCGCCATTTCCTCGGGCTTTTTCTTACCCATTGCACGGCGCAGCAGGTCCGCCGCACCAAGGGAGTACCCTGCGAGCACTTGCGCAATTTGCATCACCTGTTCCTGGTAAAGAATTACGCCGTAAGTTTCTTCCAGGACCGGTTTCAAATCAGGATGCAGGTAATCGATGTCAGCTTTGTTCGACGCATGTTTGCGGGTAATAAAGTCATCGACCATACCCGACTGCAACGGACCAGGCCGGAACAACGCGACCAGCGCAACGAGGTCGTCAAACTGGTCCGGGCGCATGCGCTTTATCAAGTCGCGCATGCCACTGGATTCAAGCTGAAATACGGCCGCTGTCCGTGTACTGCGTAAAAGCTCAAAAGTTTTTACGTCGTGTTCCGGTATCTGGTTGATCTCCAGGCCGAGATCCGGATTGGTCTCATTGGCGATACGCACAGCCCAGTCGATAATCGTCAGCGTTTTGAGCCCAAGGAAGTCGAACTTAACCAGACCAACGGCCTCGACATCATCCTTGTCGAGCTGCGTAACGACGTTGCTGCCACCCTCCTCACAATAAAGCGGCGCAAAATCTGTCAGTGGTCCTGGCGAGATTACGACGCCGCCTGCATGCTTGCCGGCATTTCGGACCAGCCCCTCCAGCGACAGCGCCAGATCGATGATGGCGGTCACCTCTTCATCGTCGCGATACATCGACGCGAGTTCGTCCGATTGTTCGAGCGCTTTCTCAAGCGTCATGCCGATTTCGAAAGGCACCTGTTTTGCGATCCGGTCGACGAAGCCGTAGGGCTGACCGAGCACTCTGCCGGTGTCACGAATGACGGCCTTGGCTGCCATAGTGCCGAACGTAATAATCTGCGAGACACGCTCGCGACCATAACGCTGGGCCACATAATCAATGACATCGTCGCGACCCTCCATGCAGAAGTCGATATCGAAATCAGGCATGGAAACGCGTTCGGGGTTCAAAAATCGTTCGAATAGCAGGACATGCTGCAACGGATCCAGATCTGTGATGCCCAACACCCAGGCGACCAGCGATCCGGCCCCTGAACCACGCCCGGGTCCAACGGGTACGGCGTTTTCACGGGCCCAGCGTATGAAGTCGGCAACGATCAGAAAGTAGCCCGGAAAACCCATTGATTGGATAACGCCCAGTTCTATATCGAGGCGCTCAAAGTATGGTGCGCTGAAAGCCTTGCGCTCGTTTTCGGGTATTTTCCGCCGCTCGAAGATCTGCCCCAGCGCGCGCTCAAGGCCCAATTTCGCTTCAGCTTCGAGAAATTCGGCCTCCGTCTGCCCTTCCGGTACCGGGAACTCCGGCAGCACGCTCTTGCCCAGTTGCAGGTTCAGGTTACAACGACGCGCGATCTCGACTGTATTTGCCAGCGCTTCCGGGGCATCGGCAAATAAATCAGCCATTTCCCCGGGTGTTCGCAGATACTGCTGCACGCTGTAGAGCTTCGGCCGTTCCGAATCCGCAAGTACGCGGCCATCGTGGATACAGACCCGTGCCTCGTGCGCATCAAAATCTCCGGCGCTCAGGAAGCGCACATCATTAGTTGCCACGACAGGCGTTCCCGTTGCGCTTGCCAGCGCCAGGCTTGCCCGTACGCAGTCTTCTTCACCGCTGCGGCCTGTCCGTATCAACTCGAGGTAGAACCTGTCCGGAAACACTGCGCGCCAGGCATCGAGAAGTTCGCGTGCCTGTTTGCCGTGATTAGCGTGCAATGCGTGGCCGATATCGCCGTGCAAACCACCGGACAACGCAATGAGTCCCTCGCAGCTGTCCGCGGTCAGCCACTCACGCCTCGCCATGGGTTCGCCTCGAACCTGCCCTTCGATGTAGCTGCGTGTCACGAGCTCCGAAAGATTGCGGTAGCCATCGTTGTTCTGGACCAAAAGCAGTAACGTATAAGGTCTACCTGGTTCGTCCTCGTTGAGGATACAAAGGTCGAGTCCAATAACCGGTTTTATTCCCGCCGCCATCGCCTTGCGGTAGAACTTGATGAGACCAAACAGATTATTGCGGTCCGTCAGCGCTATGGCCGGCATGCTGTTTTGCGCACACGCGTCCATGAGCGAGGGAATGCGGATAGTGCTGTCCACCATCGAGTACTCGGTATGGACATGCAGATGCACAAATGCCGGTGAACTCACGACGCCGCCCTCACGGGAGCGAAGCTGAACCGGTGGTGCTCACACGGCCCGAATTCCTGCAGACGCTCACGATGAACCTGGGTGCCGTAACCCTTGTGACGCGCAAATTCATACTCTGGATGGATGCGATCAAGAAACTCCATGATCCCGTCGCGCGTGGTCTTGGCGATAATCGACGCAGCACTGATAGCAGGGACCTTATCGTCACCTTTGACAATTGCTTCGCCTTCGATCCTGGTATCACCGAATGTCAGGTTTGGCAGGCGATTTCCGTCGACTTGCACACCAGACGGGCGCACGGACAGGCCCGCAATGGCGCGCCACATGGCCAGCATCGTTGCCGCCAGAATATTGAGTTCATCTATCTCGCCGGGATTGGACCAGGCTACTGCCCACGACAGCGAGCGCTGCCGGATTTGTCCTGCCAGCTCATCCCGTCGCTTCGCCGACAGCTTTTTGGAATCGGCCAGGCCTTGAATACTATCGCCTGACCGCAGAATCACAGCGGCGGCAACGACCGGACCCGCGAGTGGTCCGCGTCCTGCCTCATCGACTCCAGCGATGAGTCCGCTTGGTTGAAACAGTCTTGCCTGCTGCATGAATGGTGTGAAATTTGCCCCGTTAACGCCGCGCCAGCTCGATTACCGAGTCCGCGGCGTGCTGGTCTGCGTCGAGTGCCAGCTCTGCCCGCAGTCTATCAAATCTCTCGCTGATAGAACGACGCCGTTCGGGGTCGTCGAGCAACGCAACGACCTCGGCAGCAATGGGCCCTGGCAATGCATTCTGCTGCATGAATTCCGGCACGAGCGGCTGTTCGGTGAGCAGATTCGGCAATGTGAAGTGCTCGAGCTTTACGAGCCGCCTGGCAATCCAGTACGTCAAGGGCGAGACGCGATACGTCGCGACGGTAGGTTTACGCAACAATGCCGCTTCAAGTACGGCCGTCCCTGACGCCTGCAACACCACGTCGGCAGCGCTCATTGCAAGTTCCGAGTCGCCATCCAGCAATATGAACTGCTCCGCGACCCCAGCCTCGTCGAGTTGCTGTTCGATCATCGGGCGCAATTTTGGCATCGCGACAGGCGTCACGAACCTGACACCGGGCCGCGCCGCGAAAACCTCCCGGGCCGCTGCGGCCACAATGCCGCCGATCCTGCTCACCTCGCCACTGCGACTACCCGGCATGACCGCAACTACCTCGCCAGCGTCAAGGCCCAGCCGTAAGCGGGCGGCCTCCATATCTACAATTTCCGGTGCTTCGTGTGCCTTTGGGTGGCCGACAAACACAGCTTTTACGCCGTGCCCTTCGTACAGCGCGGGTTCGAACGGCAATATGCACAGAACCCTGTCCGCCGCCTTTTTGACCTTTTTGACGCGGCCCGGCCGCCACGCCCAGATGGACGGGCTCACGTAATGCGCCGTCTTTATCCCCGCTTTGCGAAGCTTTATCTCGAGGCCAAGATTGAAGTCGGGTGCATCGATACCAATGAAGACGTCGGGCGGCGATTCGCGCCAGCGTTTTGCCAGTCCCCGTCGCAGCCGCAACAGGCGTGGGATATGCGCAAGTGGTTCAACGATCCCCATGACGGCCAACGATTCGGAGGGCTCCCATTGCTCACAACCGGCAGCGGTCATCTCTGGTCCGGCAACGCCTTCAAATACGGCGTTCGGAATTCGCGCACGAACTGCACGTATCAGTCCCGCGCCGAGGACATCACCGGATGCTTCACCAGCAACCAGTCCGATCTTCATCGCAATGTCTTAGCGGGCCAGTCCACGCTCGGATGAGCGCAGTGATTCCAGGAACAGATTTAGCTCGGGCTGCGTTTTTGCAAGCTCTGCTATTTCCTCTGTCGCTTCCGCTTTCTTTTTACCGCTCCGGAACGTAATCCGATAGGCATTCTTTATGTTGCGAATATGTTCTGTGGAAAAATCACGTCGCTTGAGGCCCTCGCTATTGATTCCGCGTGCAGTGGCCGGCTGGCCGGAGACCATCGTGTAGGCAGGCACATCGCGATTCACACCCGTATACATTCCGAGGAAAGCATGTGCGCCAACCTTACAGAACTGATGCACACCCGAAAATCCGCCACAAATCACCCAGTCACCGACATGCACATGTCCAGCGAGTGTCGTGTTATTTGCCATGATCGTTTTGTTGCCAACGACACAGTCATGCGCGATGTGCACATAGGCCATGATCCAGTTGTCGTCACCGATGATCGTATCGCCGACATCCTGGGTCGTGCCTCGACTGAAAGTGCAAAACTCCCGGATAGTGTTGCGGTCGCCGATAATCAGGCGCGTTGGTTCACCCGCGTATTTCTTGTCCTGTGGATCGTCACCGATCGACGCGAACTGGTAGATATGGTTGTCCTCGCCGATTTTCGTCGGACCGTTGATGGCCACGTGACTATCGATGCGTGTGCCACTACCAATCTCAACTGCGTCGCCGATGACCGAGTAGGCCCCGATCTCGACATCATCGGCGATGACCGCCGTATCTGAAACAATTGCCGTTGCGTGAATCATTTCTTTTCCAGTTTTTTGACCCGATTCTGCAGCGCTTCGATTCGGCGGAATCGCCCAACCTGCTTAGCCCATTCCCTCGCCGGCTCGGCCGGGAAGCTCGCCAGATAGACACCCGGCACAGTGACGTCCTTCGACACGTATGACTGTGCCGCAACTACAACGTCATCACAAATTGTGATGTGCCCGACAGCACCGCCCATCCCGGCGAACATACAACGCTTGCCAATCGTGGTGCTACCTGCGATGGCGACCATTGATGCCATTGCTGTATGCGCGCCGACCCGCACATTGTGAGCGATCATGCAAAGATTATCGAGGCGCACACCGTCTTCAATCACCGTGTCGCCAATAGCCCCGCAGTCGACACACGTGTTCGACCCTATCTCCACATCATTACCGATGACGACACCGCCGACCTGCGGCACCTTGACCCAGCCGTCAGGAGTCATTGCATTGCCAAACCCGTCAGACCCAAGGACTACACCGGGGTGGAAGATTCCGCGCTTCCCAATGGCCACGGCACGTGCAAGCGTCACGTTTGCAATGAAACGGCAATCGTCGCCGATATGGCAATCGGGGCCGATCACGGTTCCCGGTCCCAGATAGACGTTTTCCCCAATTGTCGACCGCTCACCAACAACCACGTTAGGTGCAAGGTGGGCACTTTCAGTGACGCTGGCGGTCGCCTCGACCACCGCCGACGGGTGAACGCCAGGAGCAAACGACGGGGGCGGACAGACGACTGCTGCCATGCGCGCGTAGCACGCGTAAGGATCATCGGCGAGGATCGCTGCAACCGGTGAGTCCGCTGCATCGTCAGGACGTAAGATAACAGCAGCTGCCTTCGTCGAAGGCAGCTGTTCCTTGTATGCCTTGCTCGCCAGAAATGTAAGCGACTGCGGGCCCGCATTCAGCAAGGATGCGACACCGCTGACTTCGGTATCTGGGTCGCCGATCAGCTCGCAACCGAACCGCGTGGCGAGTTCTCCGAGACTGATGGGCATTGAAATCAGACTTAGTTGGCGCCGTTAGCCTGGTGGTTGGCCTCGACGATACGCAAAATATCGTCGGTGATATTCACCGTCGAATTAACGTACAGAACACCATCACCAACGATCAGGTCGTAGCCCTCAGCCTCAGCGTAGTCTTGCACTTCCTTTAGCATCGCACGCTGCAACAGACCATATTCTTCATTCTGACGCAGGTTCAGATCTTCCTGAAATTCGTTCTGCAGGCGAGTCAGCTCACGCTGCAGTTCACGCAGATCCTTCTCGGCGTTGCGGCGCTCTGTCTCGCCCATAACGGCCAGATCTTTTTGCGCCTTGGCTGCCAGGTCCTCATATTCTTTCTGCTTCGCCTGGAACTCACGCTGGCGAGGCGCGAACTCTTCCTGCAAAGCATCCATGGCAGATTTGGTCTGCGGTGCCCTTTCGATCAATGCAGGCAGGCTCACCACGCCGATCTTCAATTCCTGTGCTGCCGCAGGTAATGCAAACGCACAAACCAGGCCGATTGCCAGGACTGTC
>CALDZH010000034.1 GCA_937944275.1 uncultured Woeseiaceae bacterium | reverse complement strand
TTGATATCAATAGCAAACAGACATTCCTGGACGCGGCCGTGGCTTACTGGCCCGCCGGCTTTGGTTCTCAGTTCAACATCTTTGGTGGTGTTCGGTACTCCAGTCTCGACGATCGCTACGTTATCAGTACCACCGCCGATGGTACATTTGTGGGTGAGCAAGGCTCGAAGAAGGACTACTATGATGCTCTGCTCGGCCTGCGTTACCGCTTCGATTTTACAGACCGTTGGCAACTGCTGACTCATGGGGACTATAGCTTCGGCGACTCCGAAGGGGTTTTTATCTTGCGTGCGAACTTTGCGTACTCGGTCGGCAAACGGCAACAGAATCGAATCTTGTTCGGCTACCAGTACAAGGAGTCCGAGTTCAAGAACGGTGACCTGACAACATCTTTCACCTATTACGGCCCAATGGCGGGATTTGATTTCCGTTTTTGAGTTCGACCGCCCCTCAGGCGCGGCGTTCCCTGATCCGCCTTATCGTGTCATTGCTGAGCTCGGTAAAGATACGGAAGCTGTCGTCAGCCGCCAGTTTTTCATCGACGAGCAATTCGAACGCCTGATCCTGCAGGGCCCTGATTTTTTCATTCGCTGCCACACGCACGTCCTCGCCGCTATCGGGTTGAACTGAATTGCGAATTTCGATGACCTCGACAAGAAACTCGTCCAGACGGTTTTTGCGGCGAATTCTGTATATCTTGACTATGGCGAAAATGCCGCTGACCAGGCCGACCATCAGCGTCGCTACCACTTCTGCCACTCCCGAGTATCGCTCGATGAACGTAGGCTCGTCGCGTTTCAGAAAGGAAAGCGCACCAGGGTGCAGGCTGAAGGCGAAATTGGACTGAGCGACATTCTCAGCGAGTGGTTGATAAAGCTCGGGCCGCGCACTGAACATCGCGGGGCGAAGTCGGAGTATCTCCGCGTAGATATCGTAAACGGCAGACTCACTGAGATCAGATCGGGCGACCAAGAGGTTATCGACAGCAACGGTCACAACCGGATCTGGGGTGAGCTTGCCGAACGTGCCAGCCGGCAACACGAACGGCCGCAACCTGGGATTCAGAAAGACGGCGAGATCGACGATGGAACCATTGCCGACATCTTCAGGCTCGCCGAACGAAAACCATTTTACGTTTTCGAGCCGAGGATCGTTCATTATGCGACCACGATCGATGGGTGCATAAAGAACGATTACATCGGGAGTCGATTGCGGGTCGTTGACAAAGCTAACTTCGCCGGGCGCAAGCTCGAAACCATCGACGATTTTGTTCGCCAACGACCGGGAGATCGAACCTTCCGGGCCCGCGTATACAGACGCACCTTGAAGTAGTTGGTCAAGGCTGTCGGCCGCGCGAGCCTTGTCCGCGACAATGTGCAGCACGCTGGGATACAGCGGAATCACGGTCGATATGCCCTCGCGATAACTGGCAGTGTTGGCGGCGAAAGCAATATCGCCAAGGCCGGCTTCAAGGGCGTCGAGCGCTGTCATTGAACCTTCCGGTAGTGGGATGAGGTTGATTCGCAGGTTGGAATCCTTGCTTACCAGTTCGACGATTCGCCTGGCGATAACCCGATCCAGCTCAAGTTCCGGCAGGATCAGGTTGAGCTCGGTCACCGGTTTTGCATGTGCAGGCGCCCCCACAATCACTAGCAGAAGCAGCAAGCTGGTCTTGATAATTGATTTCATAGCGTACCGCATCAGAATTTTCAGGAATGGTACACGAAGGGACTGACTCGAGACCAACATGCCTAGTAATAATCGAAAGTCATGCCGAGTGAAATGCCTGCCACTGGTTTCTGGATTCGGTAGGTTTCGTTTCCCAATTGCGCATGGGCGTCGTTGACCGGAATCCAGGCGCCAACACCGAGCTGCAGACGATAATTCCAGGAATCACTTAACGAAGCAGCATTGAAACGAATTCCTGTGCCTATCTTGATGACGGCGCGCCCGACAGACGCTGAAGACGCACCGGCAAGCACATCTTCGCCTCGCAGCTCCTCTTGACGATAGCCCCCGCCAAGCCGAGCAAAAAAACTGATCCAGTCATCGTCGGGCAGTGCTGGTCGCTCCCACTCGAGGCCCAACGTTACTTGCCTGCCTTCGATAAAGACCGACGCGTCACTGCCGTATTGCGGTGTGCCAAAGCTGGCATCGACGACCAGCGCCTCGCTCCACAGGGAATCTGTGCTCGTGAACACCCTGCGTTGAAATCTCGCTGCAAGTTCCACCGTTACATCCGGCAGAAAGAATGCAAACTCCAGGCCCATCGCTGGCGGTGTCGAGTACTGCCCTGTCGGCTGTTCGCGGTTCGCAATGAACTTCAACTGCCCATAGGAAGCTTCGCCGTCGGGTTGTTGCACGGTCTCGAGTATCAGCGCACCAAAGCGGACGCCAACGACCACACCCAGCTCGGACTCGGCGGCGGCCGTGGCGGCTTGCACCGGGTCCCTGTCATAGCCGCTTCTCCAGTCCCGGCGCAGGCCAAGCCACACGTCGATGGCATTGCGTGAGCTTACCGCGTATGTACCTAGTGTGTTGTCCCACTGACCATCCGAGGTAAGCAGGGAGCTTCCTCGAAGCCAGTAACCGGTGCGCCATCCACCGAGCCACCCCTTCGCGGCAGACTCATGAAAGACGCGGTAATGCTGCGCGTCAACCCAGAGCGTTGCGTCAGTGCGATTAGTAGAAACGTAATCGAGATTCTCGATGTCGCTATCGACGAGTTGGTGAAACCCGTTTTGCATCCGCTCACCAGCAAATTTGCCGACACCTCGCAGGCCTCCGCCGATGACAATTTTGTCCACCCGATTCAAATCTGCCCGGTGGAGCGCCTCGTAGCCAAGCGACACAGACATTTGGTCCAGTCGGCCCGAAAACCCCGGGCCACCAAGCGTCAGGATGCTGTGATCCACGACAGTGAGCCAGGTGTCTGTCAACGCGCTGGTGATATTCATCTGCTGGGTTCGAAAATCGTCAACCGAACCACCGCGGCCGAGGAAGTCGTTGCTGAAATTGATCTCGAAATCACGCTGCAGGAACGGCGGCGCCTGCGAGGGCAGGCCTGGAATTTCACCTGCCTCGATGCCTGGACTGGCTGCCTGCAACAAAGCGAGGAGTGCGAGCCCGGAATGCCGTGACGTCATAGTCGCGCCAGCCAGTCCTGCAGGTGCTCTGCCTGGTATGAAAAGAACGGGTTGTAGCGCGTGCGCAGGAAATACGCCGACTTCAGGCGCAGAACGCCTTCCTCGCCACGAGGGGCTAAATTGCCGAACATGATTCGCCGCTCGCCGTCTGTGGCGGCCGATCCGTCACCGTAGACCGGGTCATCGGGGCGAAACGGGACGGCAATATGTGACATCGAATAAATACCCTCGGGCCAGGCCATGTCGGTATCGTCGGCCGCTGGTTTTGTCTCGCCGGCAGGAAGCGACAACCGGCCGATCTCGGGGCCATGCCGATCTCGATTTCTGATTACTGTTACGCCGTAGGTTAATGGCGCAGAGGTTTCCAGCCAAGCGGCAGGATCTATTGGTACTCTGTTCATCAGGTGCAATACGGTACTGCTGCGGTTTACGTCGTAGACGACCAGTTCGCTGCCATTAGCCTCGAGTCGATCGTAGAGATTAGTAACGATTGCGGCTGTGCTGACGGTGTTATCGACGACCGACTGGAAAGTCAGTATCGGCGGCAGTTTTGCTGCCTCGGCCGGCTGCCTGAGTTGCTTGTAAGTTCCGGTCGACAGCTTGTAGATCTCCCAGGCTGCCCGCTTGGGAAAAGACGTGAATTTGAAGGGGTCGACTTCCGGGAGAATCGACAGCCACCTGGATTTCTCGAAGTAGGGAATCCAGGAGAGCAAGGTATGCCAGTTCGAGATGATGGCCAGGCGCGCAACCGCTATAGCCGGCGAAAAAAGTACAATCCCGTCAGGGCATGGTAATTCGGCATCCTCGTCGCACTTCAGCGCAAAGTCGATTGCCATCAGGCCACCGTTCGAATATCCGGCGAGCACGAAGGACTCTTTTGCCCCAGGCAAGTTAGCGGCATGCCGAACTGCGATACGTACAGCCGCGGCCCAGTCTTCCCAGCGCGCGTCGAGCAGCCCGCCAACGGCGAAGCCGTGCCCGGGCATGCGCGGCACCACGACGTTGTAACCCGCATCGACCATCGTCAGCGCGACACCCCGCATCGAGTATGGTGAATCGGAAAGGCCGTGGAGCAGTACTGCGACACCTTTGGGCGAAGTTGCCGACAGCTCGTAGGAGCGATTCCAGTTTTTGGTGAAATTGCCGGGATAGGTCAGGCTGTCTTCGGAATACCGATCAACCAGGCTGTCTGGCCTGGCGTCGGCATCAATTTTTTCGCCGAGCTCGACTTTCAGTTTTGCTTCGATCGCGCGATAGGCGTCCCAGTCGGTGTGCGGCTCCTGCGCCGCCGTGAACTCGTTCTCGAAGGTGACACGATGCTCGGGACTCAGGTCCGACATGCGTCTGTCGCCCAGCGCAATAACGAGCGTAACGCTGAGGACCGCGGTAATCGCAATCGTTAGCAGCCAACGACTAATTTTCAGTATGATCGGCACGAAGAAGTCCCAGCAATTTGGCGGTACGAGGCTTGGACCGATTACCAGCATTGCGCTCGCTCCGCGCCCTCATGTAAGAAGTCGGATTGTTCGTAATTATACTTCGCGTATCGCCATCCAGACACTGAAAAGGCCACAAACATGGCACGACAAATCATATTTATTCTGCTTTGTCTGGCGTTCATCGCAACGCCGGCAGACGCTCAGGAAGCCACTGTCAGTGAAGCATTGGCGCTCGAAATAGAGGAGTTGGCAGCAACCGGGCGGCTTAGAATCAGGGGCACAGAGGTCGCATCGGCCGAGTTGTTGGTCGAGGTTTATGAGCAGAATCGGTTTGAGCTGACATGGACTCGGCCCGAACAGATTGGGGAGCTTCTCGAGGCCATCAAGGCGACGGAGGCAGACGGACTAAACCCTGCTGACTATCATGTTGAGGAAGTACAGGCAGGCTATCAACAACTGTTATCCGGTGTGGAAATTACCGCAAACGAGCGGGCAGATCTTGACCTGCTGTTCACAGATAGCCTGATTCGACTCGGTTATCACGAACGCTTCGGCAAACTGAATCCCCATACACTCGACCCACAGTGGAATTTTCGGCGCGAGAAGAATGAGGTCGAGGTGACGACAGCGATTCTGGCCGCGATCGACTCAACGTCACTGCTTGCACATCTTCAGACCCAGTTTCCTCGTGG
>CALDZH010000033.1 GCA_937944275.1 uncultured Woeseiaceae bacterium | reverse complement strand
GAGCTGACGAGACTGGTTGACGTCGAGTACGCGGGCCTGAAGGATGCGATGGACACGGCGAGGGTGCCGTGGACGCCCGGGCGTGGGATTCAGGAATAAAGGGCCCGCAAGGAGGGTGTAAAGCAGCCTTGTGAAGACGTTCCTGACGGCAGTCGCTATTAGTTTGTCGGCGACGATAGCGACTGCCGATGACACAGTCGAAGAAATAGTTGTTACCAGCTCTCGTGCGCCGACTGCGCGACACTTGAACCCGGGAAACATCGCGTTACTGGGTAGCGAGGCGGTGAAGCAGGCGGCCCAGGCGCATCCTTATGAGCTTTTTTCGCGGGTTGCCGGTGTCTGGGTCACCCGGGGGAGCGGCCAGGAGAACCTGCCATCCATTCGCTCGCCGGTTTTGGTTGGTGCGGGGTCCTGCGGCGCATTCCTGACGCTCGAGGACGGGGTGCCATCCCGTCCCAATGGGTTCTGTAATGTCAATCAGTTGTTTGAGTTGCCGACAGAACTGGCAGAAAGCGTCGAAGTTGTTCGCGGTCCGGGCAATGCCCTCTATGGGTCGAATGCGCTGCATGGAACAATCAACGTTCTGGTGCCAAACCCGTTAGGCCGCGATTTCGCGAATGCAAGGTTCGAGTTGGGGCCCAACGACTTCGTCAGGCTGACCGGGGCTACCCTGGTTGACGGTGATGCGCCTGTGGCGCTGGGCGGGGTCGTTGTCAACGATGGGGGGTTTCGCGAGGACTCCGGCTTTCGCCAGCTGAAAGGCTACCTGAAGAAATCCTGGAGGCTCGAGCAGGGCAGCCTGACGGCGGGCTTTAGCGCGAGCGATCTGAATCAGGAGACTGCCGGATACATTTTCGGTGAGGATGCATACAAAGACCCGGAGCTGAACCGGCAGAATCTGAATCCGGAGGCTTTTCGCAATGCAAACAGCCAGCGACTGATACTGCGATGGCTGAGACCAGGGGGACGGTTCGACCTGGATGTTCGGCCGTACCTTCGACGATCAGAAATGGAATTTCTCCAGCACTTCCTGCCGGGCAAGCCCCTCGAAGAAAATGGGCATACGAGTGTCGGAGTGCTGACGAATCTGCGCCGGGATAATGGCAATAGCACGGTGTCATTTGGACTCGACGTGGATGTTTCCGAGGTCTATCTGCGCGAGACGCAATACGGACCGACAGAAGGCTCGGACTTCCTCCGCGAAACGCGACCAGAGGGCAAGCACTATGACTACGACGTAGAAGCCCTGAGCGTTGCTGCGTATGTCCAGTCAGAAATTCGCATTTCGCGCCGAGTCACGCTGACCGGCGGCATTCGCGCCGAGTATGCGCACTACGACTATGACAACAAGATGCTCGCCGGCAATACTCGTGACGACGGCACGGAATGTGGATTCGGGGGTTGTCTGTACACGCGGCCATCGAGTCGCAGCGACAGCTTCAGCGATGTCGCGCCGAAAGCCGGCGCTTTGCTTCAGGTGTCTGACGCGGCGGTCGTGTACGTGAACATTGCGCGCGGTTTTCGTGCACCACAGATGACGGAGTTGTACCGACTGCAAAACGGCCAACAAGTCAGTGACCTGGATTCCGAGACGATTGACTCGCTGGAAGTCGGGTTACGTAGTGGCGGCGATACCTGGCAGGTCGACGGGTCCGTATTTGCGATGCGCAAAAAAAACAGCGTGTTTCGTGACGCTGAAGGGTTCAATGTTAATGGTGGACGCAGCAAGCATCTCGGTATCGAAGTCGCCTGGGATGTGCAATTAAGCGAGCACTGGAACGTGGCGCTAAACGGAACCTACGCGCGGCATCGCTACGATTTCGACGTCGTTGCGTCGCGCGGCGAGACGTTCGTTTCCGGTCGCGACGTCGATACCGCGCCGCGGTGGCAGGGCAGTGCCGAGCTCAGGTTTGAAAGTCTCGGGCGCATCGACGCTGCGCTGCAGTGGGTGTCGATGGGGTCCTACTACCTGGACGCCGAGAATCGGTACACTTATCCGGGGCACGACATTCAAAATTTGCGAATCTCGTATGGGCTCTCGGACCGCTTGGCACTAACTGCCAGCCTGAAAAATATTGCCAATAGCGATTATGCGGACAGGGCAGACTTTGCTTTCGGCAACTATCGGTATTTCCCTGCGCGCGGGCGCGAGGTTTTCCTGCAGTTAGGATATACCCGCTAGACGACATCCTATCGCCGAGGAATCATGACCTGGAAAAAACTCAAATCAAAACTTGTATACGAGAATGACTGGATGCAGGTTCGCGAAGATGACGTGATCAACCCGGGTGGCGGGACGAACCACTACGGTCACGTCGTATTCAAGAATACGGCTGTTGCGATTTTGCCGCTGGACGATGCGGGCAACACATGGCTGGTTGGGCAGAGCCGGTACACATTAGGCGAATACTCCTGGGAGCTGCCGATGGGAGGTGCGCCCGTCGAAGAAGGCCCGCTGGCTGCGGCTAAGCGAGAACTGCAGGAGGAAACCGGATTATCGGCTTCGAACTGGACAGAGATACTGCGCCTCCATACCAGCAACTCAATCACGAATGAAATCGGCGTTATCTTCCAGGCCACCGGGCTGACTGAGGGCGAAACAAATTTCGAAGAAACCGAGGACCTCACTGTCCGGAAAATTCCGGTCGATGAGGCCATCCGCATGGCGATGGATGGAGAGATTACCGACGCCATCAGCGTCGCCGCGCTTCTGCATTACGCGGCAACCCGTTAGTCGATCAGTCGAGGTGGAATGACGCCGGCAGGAGGTCGCCGATCGAGAATTCCTGCCATTCATTGCTGTCGTCAATTGCGAGGATGATAGTGTCTCCGTCGGCGAACTCATGGATGCGTTGACGACAGCCGCCGCAGGGCGTGCATGCGCCGATATCACCAAAGCCGCCCACGACGGCGATCTTGACAATGCGTTTGCCGCCCTGTTGAACCATCGCCGAGATGGCGCCGGCTTCGGCGCAGCTGCCAAGCGGGTACGCCGCATTCTCGATGTTACAGCCGACATGCAGATGACCGCGATCATCAACAATAGCCGCGCCGACCCGGTATTTCGAGTACACGTTGTAGGCATTGGCGCGGGCTTCTTTCGCCGCGTTGATCAGGTCTTCATTCGCTATTGTCATTGCTAGTCCGTGTTGCGCATCGGGTTGTTGGGGTGCGCCGTCCACGCCAGTTTTTCGGCAGTGTCATCGCTGGTCTGTTTCATCGTGATACAGCTGTCCACCGGACAGATGCTGACACACAGGTTACAGCCCACACACTCATCATCGATGACTTCGAAATGACGCTCGCCATCGACCGTATGGGTGATTGCCTGGTGTGATGTTTCTTCACATACGATGTGGCAACGGCCGCACTTGATGCACAAGTCCTGGTCGATGACGGCTTTTTCGACGTAATTCAGGTTCAGGTGTTGCCAGTCGGTTACGCTCGGCACGGCATGGCCAACCAGGTCCTTGAGCTCGAGCCCCTTGTCGTCGAGGAATGTGCTAAGGCCATCGACAAGATCATCAATGATCTTGAACCCGTACACCATCGCCGCGGTACAGACCTGGACGTTGCTCGCCCCAAGCGCCAGGAAGTCGACGGCATCACGCCAATCCGTTACGCCACCGATCCCGGAGATCGGGATAGAGCTCGTCTCCCGCGTACGGGCAATCTCGGCAACCATGTTGAGTGCGATCGGTTTGACGGCCTCGCCACAATAGCCACCGTGCGTGCCCATGCCATCGGTTGTCGGGTACATGGTCAGCGTGTCGTAGTTGACGCGCATGATCGAATTAATTGTGTTGATCAGCGAAACGGCGTCGGCGCCGCCTTCCATCGCTGCCCTGGCCGGCGGCAGAATACTGGCGACGTTGGGCGTGAGCTTGACGATGACCGGAATTGATGCCGCACTCTTGGCCCACTCGGTCGCCATCTGGATGTATTCGGGCACCTGGCCTACTGCGGCTCCCATGCCACGCTCCGACATGCCGTGGGGGCAACCGAAGTTGAGCTCGAATGCGTCGGCGCCGGTGTCTTCGATCATCGGCAGGTGCTTCGCCCAGCTTGCCTCGTTCATGGGCAGCATTACCGATACGACGACCGCCCGGTCCGGCCAGTCACGCTTGATTTGCCGGATCTCTTTGAGATTCGTCTCCAAGGGACGGTCGGTAATCAACTCGATGTTGTTGAAGCCGATGACGCGGCGGTCGTTACTGTGGATTGCGCTGTAGCGGGGTCCACTGACATTGACGATCGGCGGGCCTTCCTCTCCGAGCGTTTTCCAGACAGCACCGCCCCAACCGGCTTCGAAAGCCCGATTAACGTTATACGCCTTGTCGGTCGGCGGCGCCGATGCGAGCCAGAACGGGTTAGGTGATGTAATCCCCAGGAACGTGGATGTGAGGTCAGCCATGCTCAGCCCTCCCTCAGGCGGCGGTCGATATCGATGGCCGCCAACTTGCCATGCTGCACGGCGGAAACCGTGAGGTCGTCGCCACCGACGACGCAATCGCCACCGGCCCAGACACCCTCGAGTGAAGTCATTTGGCCATCATCCACAACGATGCGGCCATTCTCGAGCGTGAGCCCTTCGATGCCGTCTGTATGTTGACCGATGGCCTTGAATACCATGTCGGCATACAGCACGAATTCGCCGGTGTCGGTCTTGAACTCGACGCCAGTCACAAACTCATCACCGAGAATACGGCTGGGCGGCGCCCGGTGATGAATTGTCACGCCACTCGTCTGCGCCAGCGCCTGCTCGAAGGCACTCGCGGTCATTTTTTCCGGGCCGCGCCGGTACACCATGTGCACCTGCTCTGCGCCCAGGAGGCGGCTCTGCACGGCCATGTCGATGGCCGTCATTCCACCTCCGATGACGACAACTGTTTTGCCGATCGGTAGCGTTGTCTTGTCTTCCGTCTGACGCAGTTCTGCGATGTATTCGATGGCGTTCAAGACGCCTTCTTTATCCTCGCCCTCAATGTTGAGATCGTTGGCTTTTGACAGGCCAATGCCGAGAAACACCGCATCGTACTCACTGCGCAAGTCTTCCAGGCTGACGTCCTCGCCAAGCGCGCAGTGATTGCGCACTTCGATACCACCGATCGCCAGGATGTAGTCCACTTCCGTCTGAGCGAAATCGTTAACGGTCTTGTACGCGGCAATGCCGTATTCATTGAGGCCGCCAAGCTTGTCGTCACGATTGAACACAACCACTTCGTGACCGAGCGCAGTCAGCCGGTGCGCGCAAGACAGGCCCGCAGGGCCCCCACCGACAACCGCAACCCTCTTGTTGCTGCTGGTTGCGCGTGTAAACAGCTGCGTGCCGGCCTCTATAATCGGATCCGTTGCATAACGCTGGAGCAGGCCGATCTCCACCGGCTTTTCCTCATGTGTGTTGCGCACGCAGGCCTCTTCGCACAGCACTTCGGTCGGGCAGACTCGAGCGCACATACCACCCATGATGTTCTCGCGCAGGATTGTCTGCGCCGAACCACGAATATTGTCGCTGCGTATCTTCTGAATGAAGCCCGGGATATCGATATCCGTTGGACAGGCTTGCGTACAGGGTGCGTCAAAGCAGAAGTAGCACCGATCGGCTTCGATCAGGGCTTCCGAGCGCGACAGTGGCGCATGAAGGTCCGCGAAATTTGCTTCAATCTCATCCTTGCTAAGGCGATGATCGCGAACGTCAGGTATTTGGGTAGTCACAGCAGTTACCGTTTCACGGCCGTCGGTTCGGCGCACTGTGCCTGGATCCTGAGTGCGTCATAGAATGGCGCAAACGGCGGCCGATCGACGTAACGTCCGGCTCCACGTTCGACGTTCAGCTTGCCATCGGCCCACACGATCTTGCCCCGGCTAATCGTGTGCGACGCACCGCCTTTGACCTCCATCCCTTCGAAGATGTTGTAGTCGACCTTCTGGTGATGCGTCTTCGCCGAGATCGTCTTGGTTGCTTCCGGATCCCAGACGACGATGTCGGCATCGGCGCCAACCGTGATGCTGCCCTTTTGCGGGTAGACGTTGAAGATCTGTGCCGCATTTGTAGAGGTTACGGCGACGAATTCGTTCATGGTCAATCTGCCCGTGCCGACGCCATGGTGCCAGAGCACCTCCATGCGATTTTCGATGCCGGCCGTGCCGTTCGGGATTGAGCGGAAATCATCCTTGCCCATCGCCTTCTGATCGGCGCAAAAGCAGCAGTGGTCCGTTGCCGTCGTTTGCAGGTTGCCGGACTGCAGGCCATGCCAGAGTGCTTCCTGGTGTTCCTTGCTGCGGAACGGCGGGCTCATCACATGTGCGGCGGCCGTGTCGAAATCGGGATGGCGGTACACCGAGTCGTCGACGAGCAGATGGCCGGCCAGTACCTCGCCGAAGACGCGTTGGCCCTCGTTACGCGCTCGCGTGATCGCCTCGAGCGACTGTTTGCAGGAGTTGTGCACGACGTACAGCGGTACCTTGAGCACCTCCGCAATGCGGATGGCGCGGTTGGCCGCCTCACCCTCGCACTCGGGCGGGCGTGACAACGGATGAGCTTCGGGACCGGTGATGCCTTTTTCGAACAACTCCTTTTGCAACCTGAAAACAAGCTCGCCGTTCTCGGCATGCACGGTGGGCACCGCGCCGAGTTCGAGCGCCCGCGAGAAACTGTTCACCAGGATCTCATCATCCGCCATGATGGCACCCTTGTACGCCATGAAATGCTTGAAGCTGTTGACGCCATGATCACGCACGAGCGTGCCCATGTC
>CALDZH010000032.1 GCA_937944275.1 uncultured Woeseiaceae bacterium | reverse complement strand
CCTCTGAAGACAAAAAGTACTTGCGCTATTCGCCCGAAGGTCTATAACTATAAGTGGGGACACACAGACAACAAGGCAGCAAGCAATGGCTACTCAATACCCCATCATTGGCCAGTGGTTCCGCAGACCCGACGGGACGTTGTTTGAGGTTGTTGCGGTCGACGAAGATGATATGACCGTCGAGATTCAGCTGTTCGATGGCACGATCGGTGAATTCGATATTGACCGCTGGCCCGAGCTACTTCTCAAGGAGGCTAGCGCCCCTGATGACTGGTCGGGCTCGATGGATATGGATCCCGAGGATTACACCGGCAAGAAAGACGCCGAATTGCCAAACGGTTACAACGACCCGCTGGCCTTTCTTGACAACGTGTAGAGGCGCCTCGACACGTACGACCTGTCTCCTGCGAGACGGGATGGGGTCTTACATGCTCGTTGGGCCGGTGACATAGACAACCCCGTCACGCACCGACACATCGACCTTTCGCAGCGTGCGGCCATTCCCCGGCCCGGCGTAACAGTAACCCGTCTCAATTTCGTACATTGCACCATGCGACGCACATATCAGCGCCGCCTTATCCTTCGTCAGGAATTTATCGGGCGACCAGTTAAGCGGATGCCCGACATGCGCGCAGAAGTTCTGATACGCGAAGACTTCTTCGCCCTTACGAACGACGAAGCCGCGGAAAGGCCAGTCGCCCTCGCCGATTGCGAATTCGCGACAGCCCGGGTCCCCAAGCTGGTCGAGGCGCCCGACCGCAATTTCCTGATCACCGCGCATCACTTTTCACCAGGTGGTCGTGGCGTCGCGACACGATGACCGCAAGGACGATCGCCGGGATTCCCAGCGCCGCCGCATAGAGGAAAAAACCCATCCAGCCGATCGCCTCCTGCACATTACCGGAGTATCCAGCCGTCGCCTTTCCGAGCAAGCTCATCAGGGAACTCATTAGCGCGTACTGGGTTGCCGTGAATGACGCGCTGACCAGACTCGACAGGTAGGCAATGAAGACCGTGCCGCCAAAACCCATCGCAAAATTGTCGGCGCTGATCGTCACGGTCAGCATCCACAGTTCGGCTCCGACCAGCGTCATCAATGCAAAGAAAAGGTTGGTACTGGCAATGAGCACGGTCGCGATGATCAGGCAACGCGCAACACCATGCCGAACGACAGCCCAACCGGCGGCACCTGCGCCGACGAGCGAGACAATGACGCCGTATATCTTCGCAACGCTGGCAACCTCCGCCTTGCTGAAACCGATATCGAGGTAGAACGGATTGGCGAGGATGCCCAGTACGTAGTCGCTGAGCCGGAAGAACAGGATGAAGACGATGATCGTTAATGCGAAGCCGCCGAAACGCGTGAAGAAATCGATGAACGGGTCGGCGACGGCATGCTGGAACCAGCGTGCGGCACGGACAGCGACGGTTCCTGACCGGTCAGCCGTAACGACCTCTACGTCGGGCTCCTTGCACCAAAGCGTAGTCAGGATACCGACAAGCATGCAGGCCGACATCGCCGTGTAGGCCATCGACCAGGAACCATACTGTGCAATGTAGAGCGCCCCGGCCCCCGCGATCAGCATCGCCATTCGGTAGCCATACTGATAAGCGGCCGCCAGCACACCCTGTAACTGATCCTCAGCACATTCGATGCGATAGGCGTCAATAACAATGTCCTGCGTTGCCGAAGAGAATGCGACGATAAGCGCGACGATGGCGAATACGCCGATCGCGTGGGCAGGATCCATCGTTGCCAAAACCAGCAACGCCAGACCGATCGCCGCCTGCGCAAGCAACAGCCAGCTGCGCCGCCGTCCCAGCAAACGCGTCAGGAACGGAATCGGAAGACCGTCGACGAACGGCGCCCAGGCGAACTTGAGGCTGTAAGCGAAACCGAGCCAGGCAAACGTGCTGATCGTGCTCATCTGCAGACCCGCATCCTTGAGCCAGGCCGACAAGGTCGAATAGACAAGCAGGAACGGAAGTCCGGCCGAGAATCCGAGGAAAAAGATGACGAGCACCTTTTCCTGCAGGTAGTAACGCCACCCGGGCGATGCTACCGCGTTCACATCATCAGCTGCCATGCACCCAATCGTAATCCATGATCAGCGGCGCGTGGTCGGAAAAGCGCTCGTCCCGGTAGATTTCCGTGCGCCGAACCTTGTCGCCGAGCCCGGGCGTCACGACGTGATAGTCGATGCGCCACCCGACATTGTTGTCCCACGCACGCCCGCGATTCGACCACCATGTGTACTGCTCGGGCTCCTGTTCGATCGCCCGGAACGCATCAACCCAGCCGTAGTCGCCGAACACCCTGTCGAGCCAGGCACGCTCCTCGGGCAGACAGCCAGAGTTCTTCTGGTTCTGCTTCCAGTTCCTGATGTCCGCTTCCTTGTGCACGATGTTCCAGTCGCCACATATGATGTACTCGGAGCGGCGACGCTTGAGCTTATTAAGATGCTCGGTAAAGGAGTCCATGCAGCGATACTTGGCAATCTGTCGCTCCTCTTTCGACGAGCCGGATGGAAGATACAGTGACACGATACTGACGCCGTCAAGTTGCACTTCGAGATAGCGCCCCTCGTTATCGAACTCGGCATCACCGTAACCATGAATCACTTTCTTCGGCTTATGCCGCGAATAGATCGCTGTGCCGCTGTAACCCTTCTTCTCGGCATCCTCGTAAAAGCAGTGATAGCCCTCTGGCGAGAAGATTTCATCCGTGAGCTGATGTGCCTGCGCCTTGGTCTCCTGGATACAGACGACATCGGCATTCTGCCGTGCCATCCAGTCGAAAAATCCCTTGCGGGCTGCCGCTCGAATGCCGTTGGCATTCAGGCTGATAACGCGAAACAAAAGCGATCTCCTGTGTCATACTTCTGATCAAAGCGGCAATCATACAGAAGACCCATCAGATGCGTGGCTACAAGAGAGAATTCATCGAACTCGCACTGGAACTCGGCGTACTTCGTTTTGGCGAGTTCACACTCAAGTCCGGCCGTGTCAGCCCCTACTTTTTCAATGCCGGCCTGTTCAACACCGGTTATGCGGCGGCCAAACTGGGCCGCTATTACGCTGCCGCGATTGCCGAATCAGATGTCCGTTTCGACATGCTGTTTGGTCCGGCATACAAGGGCATACCACTTGCGACACTTGCCGCAGCATCGCTCGCTGAACAGCACGACATTGACGTTCCATATTCCTTCAACAGGAAGGAGGCCAAGGCCCATGGCGAAGGCGGAAGCATTGTCGGCGCGCCGCTGTCCGGTGATGTACTGATCGTCGATGATGTCATTACGGCGGGCACCGCCGTTCGTGAGGCCTACCATATTATTTCTGTCGCAGGCGCGAACATCGCCGGCCTGGTCATCTCACTGGATCGGCAAGAGCGCGGTCAGGGGGCGTTTTCCGCCGTGCAGGAACTGAAACAAGCGCTGGGAATCCCGGTCATCAGCATCGTGCAGCTGGATGACCTGATCGATATACTCGAAGAATCAAGCGAATACGAGCAGTACCTGGAGCCGGTACTGGCCTACCGCAAAGAATATGGCGTCATCTCGTAAGTTATTGAAATTCTGACAATCGAGTCAATTTTACAGCGTAATAAAAACCCACTAATCTGCAATAACGAGAACTAGTCCCGGTCTTGACTACATAATTACTGGCATATTTTGTTCATGCGGAAATTCATCATCACCATCGCACTCATAACTCTGGGTTCCTCTGCCACGGCCGGGGACGAGCAGAAGGTGTACAAGTGGACGGATGATCAGGGCAACGTGCACTTCAGCGATAGCATTCCTGCCGAACACGCCGAGAGACCGAAAGAGGTTCTCAATGATCATGGCGTGACTGTTGGGGAGCTCGAAGGCAAGAAGACCGCCGAACAACTCGAACAAGAGCGCATCGAGAAGGACCAGCGAGTTGCCAAGGAACTGCAGCGCCGTGCCGACCAGGCGTTGCTCGCAACCTACCTGTCCATCGAGGAAATAGTTATGCACCGGGATCGTCGCGTGGAACTCTTCCAGGCCCAGTCCCGTGTCACTGAACTGTACCTGCGAAACCTCGATCACAGACTGCAAGGGTTACGCGAGGAGGCTTCCCAATACAAGCCCTACAGCGATGACCCCGACGCGCCGATGATCGACGAAAAACTTGCCGAAGAGCTGCGTGCGACCAAGGATACGATCAGTCGTCACGAACGGAATCTGAAAAAGTATGAGTCTAACGAACGACAGATAATCGAACGGTTCGATGGCGACATTCAGCGCTTCAAGATCCTCAAAGGAATCGATGATGGAACGGAACTCGGCAATGAGACGAATGTCGCCGAGCAAACAGCTTCAGCTGGTACCTGAGTGACCGAACCCGCCCGCGCCCCTGTCGCTGGCATCAAATTCCTCTACGACCTTAAACAAGACCTGCTCGACCGGGACGAACACCATTTGAGCGATGCGTTCACCGGGCTGCACTTCGTAGCTATTACTGCTTCGATTCCAGCAGGAAATGTACACCTGCCCCTGATAGTCCGAGTCGATGAGTCCCGTCAGATTGCCGAGGACGACACCGTGTTTGTGGCCGAGGCCTGAGCGAGGCAACAGGACAGCGGCAAGCGCCGGATCCGCCACGTGAATTGCCAGCCCAGTCGGCACCAACACCGTATCACCCGGGTTCACGGTAAGTGGCTCGTCGATACAGGCGCGCATATCAAGCCCGGCGGAGCCATCGGTTGCGTAATGAGGTAGCGGGATAGAATCCCCGACACGTGGATCAAGGATCTTTAGTTCGATCGAGCGCATTGCTGCCCCTTCAGTCAGTAGTAGAAATGACAGACAGCCGGGGCTGCGTGTCAGTGCCGCGGGCAGCATAGTAACGTTCAGCAATGAGTTCAACGAGGTCGCGAGCGAGCTTTGACTTTTGCGCCTGCGGATAACGCTTTTCACCCTCACTCCAGAGAACATTGACAGCATTATCATCCCGATCGAAGCCGCAGTCATTGCCGACGCGGTTCGCAATAATCATGTCCAGGGCCTTATTCTCCAGTTTAGAACGCGCGTACTCGTCGACTTTTTCTGTCTCCGCAGCAAAACCGACGGTAAACGGACCGGCGTCGAGGGCAGCAACTGAAGCGAGGATGTCCGGGCAACGTACAAGATCGAGGGTCATCGACTCGTCATTCTTCTTTATTTTCTGTTCCTTGAGATCCTTTGGCCTGTAGTCAGCGACAGCAGCGGCCGCAACAAAAATATCGGCTTCTTTCACGCAATCGTGTGTGGCGTCGTGCATCTCCTGCGCGGTCGTTACGTTGCGAACCTCCACGCCCGGCGGGTCCGGCAGATCCACCGGCCCACTAATCAGGACCACGTCTGCTCCCTGAGCAGCCGCCGCGCGCGCTATCGCGTAGCCCATCTTCCCGGAACTGCGGTTGGTGATGTAGCGCACAGGGTCGATCGCTTCGCGCGTCGGTCCGGCAGTAATAACGACTTTCCTGTTGTCGAGCAGGCCCTCCCCCTGGATCGTCCCGATATCGAATACGGCCGCAGCTATCGTGTCCGGATCGAGCATGCGGCCCGCACCTGTTTCGCCGCAGGCCTGAGAGCCGACAGCCGGTCCCAGGATGTGGGTGCCTCGAGACTCGAGCACACGCCTGTTCGCCTGCGTCGCAGGGTTACTCCACATAACGCGGTTCATGGCCGGTGCCAAAGCTATCGGCGCTTCTGTTGCAAGGCAGATAGTGGTCAGCAGATCGGGCGCACCGCCGCTGACGATTCGCGCCATGATCTCCGCCGTCGCCGGCGCAATAAGCACGATATCCGCCCAACGCGCCAATTCGATATGGCTCATCGCCGCCTCTGCTTCTTTATCCCACAGGTTCGACCTGATCGGCCGGCCGGACACGGCCTGCAACGCCGTGCTCGTGACGAACTCCTCCGCGGATGCCGTCATGACGATCTGTACGTCTCCGCCACGCTCGCGCAGACGCCTCACCAGATCAGGTGCCTTGTAGGCGGCGATGCCGCCCGTAATGCCGAGGACAATATTCATGACTGCGAGCTTATCGCGTGAGGAGGGAAATCGGCAATTTCCAATAGATTGATTGCTTGTATGCATATGTCATGAGCCCGCAGAATCCCACCATGGACGAGGAAGCGCTCACGGACACGAGCGACATCGAGCTGCTGGCTGCGGTGCTCGATCGCGGCACTGCGACACGACTTATGGAGCGCTTCGGCAACCTGCGCTCCCTGCTGCACGCTGAATCGGAACACCTTCTGGCTTGCGCCGGGATTGGCCGGCAGCGGCTTCGCACCCTGCAGGTGCTGCCGGAACTCGCAAAGCGCTATTACTCTGAGTCCTTGCCCTGTGGCGAATCGATTCGCAGCCCTGCCGATACCGAGGCATTCCTGCAGGCCCATATGCGGCACCTCGATCACGAGGTTTTCTGTTGCCTGTTCCTCGACAACCGCCACAGGGTATTGTGCTTCGACACACTGTTCCGCGGCACAATAGACGGCACGAGCGTGTATCCGAGAGAAGTTGTGAAAGAAGCCCTGGCCGTGAATGCGGCCGCGATCATACTGGCCCACAACCATCCGAGCGGCGTGGCAGAGCCCAGCCAGGCCGACGAACGCATCACCAGGCGCCTGAAATCAGCCCTCGAACTCGTCGATATTCGGCTGCTCGACCACCTTATAATCGGCGATGGACGGGCCACGTCGCTGGCCAGTCGGGGATTGCTCTGACCAGGTGCTTGTATTGAGCCGCCGTCGCTGGTATAAAGTCTCGCTCTCTGCCCACCCGTCGTGGGCAACCATTAATAAAATCAGAGACTTAAGGTCATGTCCAAGGTTTGCCAAGTGACTGGGAAGCGCCCGATGAGCGGCAACAACGTTTCTCACGCAAATAACAGAACTCGTCGTCGCTTTCTGCCGAATTTGCAGAACAAGCGATTCTGGCTCGAATCCGAGAAGCGCTTCGTTCGTCTGCGTATCTCGCACAAGGGCATTCGTATCATCGATAAGCACGGCATCGAGAAAGTCGTCGCTGACCTGCGCGCCAACGGCACGCACGTTTAGTC
>CALDZH010000031.1 GCA_937944275.1 uncultured Woeseiaceae bacterium | reverse complement strand
TGTGAGGTTGGACAGGAGTCCTGATGGCCAATGCCACGTTTCAACGCCGGGATATTCGGGAGAAGACCGCTTTAGCATTGTCGATGCTGTCTGTGGCGGCACTCGTCCGTCGCTGAGCATCGAATTTGATACTCGGTTTTTCTCCGCAGAAGGGCAAAAGACCGGCATAGGATCAAGTGCGGCGTTGACAGTCGCGCTCGTCGCTGCGTTGGGTAAGTCGGATGACGTTTTCGTAAAGGCGTTGCTTGCCCACAGCGAGTTGCAGGGCGGTGCGGGTAGTGGAGTCGACGTTGCCGCCGCTGTGTATGGCGGCCTTATTGAATACGAGATGAAGACACGCTCCGTCTCGCATATCGGCTGGCCGGACGGGCTTGCCTGGCGGCTGCTCTGGACCGGGTCATCGGTCAGCACTGCAGCGAAGCTCGCGAAGCTGGCAAAGCACGCAGGCGGCCCTTCGCGAGCGGCGCTCGGAATTGCGGCTTACAGAATGGCCGAGGCCTGGCGCATCGGCGATGCAGGCAAAGTTCTAAGGGAGTACGCAGGCTATACCGGCGTGCTGCGGCAATTCAGTGTTGACCATGACCTCGGCATATTCGATGCTGGCCACGAGCAACTGACGGAGGCAGCAATGCTCAATGATCTCGTCTATAAGCCGGCTGGAGCCGGCGGCGGCGATATTGGTGTCCTGTTCGGCCGTAGCGAATCGGAACTCGAGCGTTTCATTGCAGAGAACAGTGACCTTGTTCATACCGTGCTGCCGTGCGACCTCGATTCGGACGGAGTACGTCTGGAGCAGCAATGAGTGATTCTCGCATTTCAGGGTTGTACAAACTGAGCGTTGCCGAGCGAATTGCACGGCTGCGGGACCTTGGATGGTTGTCGGTGGAGGATGCGGCCTGTCTGAGCGGTGGCTATCATGTGCTTTCGGCGCCGGCTGCCGATCACATGATCGAGAATGTCGTCGGTGTATTTGGCATGCCGTTTGCGATTACACCGAATTTCATCGTCAACGGGCGGGAATGCCTCGTGCCGCTTGTTGTCGAGGAGCCGTCAATCGTTGCAGGTTTGAGCAGTGCGGCGGCAATGGCCCGGCCGCACGGCGGCTTCGAGGTCGAAAATCACGGTTCGTTGCTGATCGGCCAGATTCATATAACAGACATTGCCGACGCAGATCACGCGATCGCAGTGCTCGAAAAGGCAAAGCCAGCACTGCTGGATGCGGCCAATGCCGTGCATCCCAGATTGGTTATGCGCGGAGGTGGTGTACGTGATCTCGAGCTGCGCCTGTTCGCCCTGCCTGATAGCAGTCCATTGATCGCCGTGCACGTGCTCGTTGACACCTGCGATGCCATGGGCGCGAATCTCGTTAATTCGATCTGTGAAGCGATTGCGCCGGAGGTTGCTGCTGCTTGCGAAGGGAATGTCGCGCTCCGCATATTGTCGAACCTCGCCGATCGTTCGATGTTTACAGCCCGAGTTCGCTACGAGCTGCCAGATGATGTTCGTGACGCGATTGTTACCGCCAACAATATCGCACTTGTCGATCCTTACCGGGCGACCACTCATAACAAAGGCATCATGAATGGCGTCGATGCCGTGGCCATAGCGACGGGGAACGACTGGCGTGCTATAGAGGCCGGCGCACATTCTTACGCTGCTGCATCGGGCAGATACCAGTCGTTGACGCGCTGGACCATCGCTGACAACGGCGATTTGTTGGGAGAAATCACCCTGCCACTTAAAGTTGCCACGGTCGGTGGCACGCTGCGGAATAATCCGGGAGCGGCGCTCGGACTCGCGATGACCGGTGCGGCCTCTGCCATCGAACTTGCTGAACTTATGGCTGCGGTCGGAATTGCACAGAATTTCGCCGCGTTGCGCGCCCTTGCAACCCAAGGAATCCAGGCTGGCCACATGAAGCTGCATGCCCGCAGTGTCGCTGCCTCGGCGGGCACACCGGATACGCTCTTCGACGATGTCGTTACAAAACTGATCGATAGTGGTGAGATTAAGGAGTGGAAGGCCCGGGAAATACTTGCAAATTTGCGTTCGTCGGCGCAGACCCCTGAACAGGCTTCAGCACCTGCCGGGACGGCGGCCGGCAAGGTTATTCTTCTCGGCGAACATGGTGTTGTTTATGGGAGGCACGCGCTCGCGTTGCCGATTCCGGACGCTGTCAGTGTAAATGTCACCCATTCGAGCAAGTTGTCGCACAATCTGCCCGCCGAGTTCGTCGATGTGATACTCGACGAACTGGGTATTGACGACAAGGCGTGGCATATCAGCATCGACTCTCAATTGCCCTTTGGCAAAGGCCTCGGCTCGTCGGCAGCAGTCGCCGTCGCGATCGTGCGCGCGTTCGACAAATCATTGAGGCTTGGGCTGGACGAGGAACGTGTCAATGCAATCGCGTTTGCAAGCGAAAAGCTCGCACATGGCACACCATCCGGCATCGACAATACGCTGGCTACGTTTGCCAAACCGATACTATTTCGAAACGCTGGCGGACTGCGGTTCGAATTGGTGGATATCAATACGCCGCCGCCGCTCGTCATAGCATGGGGTGACGAGACGGGCAGAACGAGCGAACAGGTCGCGGGCGTGCGCAAGCGCCGTGAGCACGCTAAAGCGCATTTTGATTCTCTGTTCGATGAGATGGACAGGCTCAGCCGGCAGGGTGCAGAGTTATTGCAGGCCGCGAAGTGGCAGGAACTCGGTTCGCTGATGAATATCTGCCATGGGTTACTCAACGCAATCGGCGTATCGACGCCGGAGTTGGAGCGGATGGTTACATTGGCTCGCCAGAGCGGTGCGTCCGGTGCGAAACTCACTGGGGCGGGCGGCGGTGGATCGATAGTTGCGCTGTGTCCCGGAAATACTGACGCGGTTGAAGCGGAGCTTCGGCGCGCCGGATACCAGACCCTCGTATTGTCAGGAAGGAACCGTGAACGAACTTAACAGAATTGTCTCGTCGGAGAGCGAGGAACTCATACTCGTCGACCGCGACGATAATGTAATCGGCTATACCTCGAAAGCGGCTGCGCATGATGGTGCCGGCTTGTTGCACCGCGCCTTTTCGCTGTTCCTGTTTAACGATGCCGGTGAATTACTGTTGCAGCAGCGCGCACATAAAAAGCGCCTTTGGGGCGGATATTGGTCGAACAGTTGTTGCAGTCACCCGCGTCGCGGTGAGTCACTGGAAGTCGCAACCTCCCGCCGCCTGCTGGATGAACTGAATTTCGAGGCGCAACTGGAGCATGTCTATTCTTTCTGTTACGAAGCGGGTTTTGGTGACGCAGGATCGGAAAACGAGCTTTGCCATGTGTTCCTGGGAAGGTCAACGGATGACATGAGGCCAAACGACAGTGAAATAGCCGGCGTCCGCTACCTGTCGCCGGCCAAACTGGATGAGGAGTTAAATACCCGTCCGGATCAAATCACGCCCTGGTTCAAACAGGAATGGCAGGAACTCAAGAAAAATTATCGCGAGCAGCTGGAGCGCTACTGCAAACTAATCTGACCGGTCAGGCGATGTATTTGTAATACTCGATACCGTAGTCGGCGAAGTGGCGCTCGTCCGACCCGCCAACACGATCAATAACAAATTCGTTATTCGGCGCGTAGCCAAGGCCCTCGATCCGTCGCCCGTCGTGCAGCGCCTCGTACTGTTCGCGGTTGAGGTCAATTGCCAGGTCCATCGCGGCGCCGAATTGAATCTTCTTCGTTGCTTGGCGCCAGCCCTCGGCCATAAAGAACGGGATAACCTCTGCAGCGTCACCACTGCCGTACCCAAGCGTCAAAACCTCTTCGCCGGCCTCGAGTGAGCCCTCTTCGAGCGCCTGCTCGAAACCGGCAGCCATCCAGGCTGGCAGGGCGGCGGTATAGAGGTTGCCGAGATCGAGCATCGTATCGCTGCCGAGCTTCATCTTGTCGAGAATTTCGCGGCGGAAGTGGCGCGACGCGCGGAAAGAACGCAGCGCTGCCATCGTCTGTGGGTAAGCCTCGTAACTGAGTTTCTCGGGACTGGCGAGGCTGGCGACTTGCGGCTTGGCGGCCATTTCCTCGAGGACCCTGTTGACGTCTACACCTGCCTCATAGCAATAAGACGCGAGTTCGGCACGGTCCTCGTTGCAACCCATGCCGAGAGCAAAAAGGTACGAAACCGCCCAGCCGGTTTCCGGCATGCGCCGGTACGGGCGGTGCATGAACACGGTGCGTAACGACCGCAAATAGTCGCCCGGATCGAGTTCGCGCTTCTCGTACATGTCCTTCAGGGCATGAAGCGTCTCGTCGATGTAGCAGGTCGTCGAGTACTTGCCGTTAAAAACAGGAAAGTCCTGGACCTGATGTGTTTCCGAGCGATCCTGGCCGCAGAAGCGAGCCATAGGCTTGCGGAAATCCATGATGCGGTAATCCGAAGCGGACCCCGATCCAATCAAATCGACGACCGCCAGCTGCGGATCTTCTTCGAGCAGCATCGCGACGGCACCGGCGCCCTGGGTTGGCTCACCCGAGCTGCCGCGAGCGTACTCGGCGATATCGGCACAAACGACAATGGCCTGGCTACCGGCGCCGTCGAGGGCAAGATGACGAATCGCGCCCTTCATGCCGTACACGCCGCCGAGGCAGGCGTGTTTGAATTCGGGAACTTCGCAACTGCGGCAAATCGGCGGCTTGCCGCGGGCGATCAGCGCTTCGTCGACCATGCCTTTGATGATGATCGCACCGGCTGAATTATCCGTGCTCGATTCGGTGCCCAGCCCGAGAAATTTTACGCGAGTTGGATCCACGTCGTACTGGTCGATCAGGCGGACGACGGCATTTGCGGCCATGGTGTAAACGCTGTGGTTGGGTCCACGTACGCGGAAACTGCGCCCCACAACCTCGCGAATCTTTGGCCACTGGTTATCCGTCCAGTCACACCAATCCTCCAGCCATACGCGGTATGGCGGGATATAAGCGGCGAGGCCGCTGATTCCGATGGGTCGAATGTTGTTGGATTTATTCATGGCGAAAGTTCGGTTAGCCCGGCGATTTTAGTGTGGTGAGCCTTATCACTCAATACTTTATTTCACTGTGACTTTAATCTTGCCTGAATTCAGGGGCGGATCGTGGGGGATGTGCAGGTGGTCGCCGAGCAGCAGCTGCAGCGTGTGTTCGCCCGGTTCGAGCATGATTTCGGTCTCGGTGCTGCCGTCGCCGAAGTGCACGTGATGTTCGTCTTTGGGGATAGGCAGGCCGAGTTCAGGCAGTTCTGTGTCGATCAGGAGGTGATGGTGCCCTGAATGCGGCGTATCGTTGCCGGCCGGCACGACCGCCATGCCCTCGGTACCGAAGACGACCCTGATGGGACTGTTGACCGTGTCGCCATCAGCCGGACTTATGAAAAATACACGGGCGTCCTCGGCTGAAGCCGAACGCGATAGTGCTGCCGGCTGTTGCGCCGTATTCACTGCGACGGCCGGGGTCTCGTCCGGTTTCTCAGTGCATGCGGCGGCGAGCGGCAGGCAGATAGCGATCAGCAGTCTGATCTTCATCGTCGTATCTCCAATTAATCAGACAGAAAATAGCGCGAACAATAGTGCACCCATCATCGTGAACATCGCGCCAATCGAGTAGGCTACCGACATCACCATATATTTCATAATCGTCATGATATGGCCCTGGCCGTAAACATGCCGCATGGCCTTGTAGAGATACACGGGGATATAGAATGAGGCCGCGACGATAATCAGCACGGATATCGGCTCAGGTATCCGGATCAGGGTGGACAGGCGCGAAAACAGAATCTCCAACGTCAGGATCAGGAAGAAAAACGCGTGAAAATGCACGAAGAACAACAAGTGC
>CALDZH010000030.1 GCA_937944275.1 uncultured Woeseiaceae bacterium | reverse complement strand
GTCTATGGTAGGACTAGGCATCGCCAGCATCGCAATTGTGATGGTGCCCTTCGCGCTAATCTCTTGCGTCGTAGCTTTGTGGTTAGGGCGTGACTATAAGCGGCAGGCAAAGACCCTGAAGACAAGTGGAATAGAATGATCAAGTCAAAATGGAACCGTCGTGACGTTCTCGCCGCCGGCGCTGCCCTCGGCACGTTGCCTGGATCCGCATTTGCCATGAGCGCTGAAATGCTGCACAGAAAAATACCCTCTTCCAGCGAGTCATTACCGGTCATCGGCCTGGGAACGTACGACGTGTTCGACGTCGAAAGTACGGCGGCCCAAATTGCAACGCGCAAAGACATCGTTGCGAAACTGGTTGCCGCGGGCGGTAGCCTGCTGGACACCTCACCTATGTACAACCGTTCGGAAAAAGTGATCGGTGACGTTATCGATGCAGGCATTGATCGCCGCGAGCTATTTCTCGCGACGAAAGTCTGGATAGACGGGCAGAATGCGGGCGTTGCACAAATGAACAGGTCAGCCGACATGATGAACGCTGACGTAATTGACCTCATGCAGGTGCATAATCTGCGCGACACGGCAGCTCACATGGCGACCATTCGGGATTGGATGGAACAGGGACGTATTCGCTACAGCGGCCTGACACACTACACCGCGGGCGCCCACGATGCGCTTACACGCGAGATGGCTGAATTCAAACCGGACTTCATTCAGATTAACTATTCGCTCGGTGAGCGCGAAGCGGAGACGCGGGTATTACCGTTAGCGCAAGATCTGGGGATCGCAGTGCTTATCAATCGTCCATATCAGGCAGGTCGACTGTTCCGCGCTGTATCCGGAAAGGAACTGCCAGAATTCGCGAAAGATTTCGCCGATAGCTGGGGCCAGTTTTTCCTCAAGTTCATCATCAGTCACCCCGCTGTTACCTGCGTCATACCCGCGACCAGCAAGCCGCATCACATGGTTGACAATCTCGGCGCGGGGTTCGGTAACATCCCGGACGCTCCGATGCGCAAACGCATGGTCGACTTCTTTACGAGCCTTTAGAATATGCAGAATGCTGGTTTGATGCGCCGATTTGCGGCGATCACATACGACATGCTGCTGGTAGCAGCACTGTTGTTCATCGCCACAATTCCGTTTATCGCATTGCGCGGCGGCGAGCCCGTGGAAGTGGGCGACAACACTCTTTACCGTGTTGTACTGATTATCGTGGTTTATGGTTTCTTCATCGGGTTCTGGACGCGTTCCGGCCGTACTCTCGGCATGCAATCGTGGGGACTGCAGCTCGAAACTACGAGCGGCGAAATACCGTCTTTCGCTGCCGCGAGCCTAAGATTTTTTGCTGCAATTGTTTCCTGGGCCCCCGCCGGCCTGGGGTTTCTCTGGTCGCTGTGGGACAAGCACAATCTCGCCTGGCACGATCGCATCAGCGGCACGCGCCTCGTGTACTACCCCAAACCCGGAAAACAGTAACTCACCAAACGGCGCTAGCGAATTCTGGCAAGCGCGACACCGGTAATTGCGCATAGCACAACTAGCGGCAGCCAGTTGACAACGGCCGGATTCAAATTGAACACCTGGCCGGAGTTGGCAAGCGTCTCACTGGCCAGGTAGTACGCGAGCCCAATCACGACACCTAACATCAGGCGCCCACCTGCCCCACCGCTACGCAGGGAACCGAAAACGAAGGCCAGTGACAGGATTGGCATGACGAGCACAGTCAATGTCCTCGACGTGCGATACCAGATCTCGGATTCGTATTGCGACGCGTCGAGGTCGTTGCGTTTCAGGTAATCGATATACAAGAGCAGCCCGCGCGCGGACAAACTGAGCGGTTTCGCCAAAGAACTGCCAAGCAACTCCGCGTTGACTTCAAACGACTCTATGGCGACGGACGACTCGACAACCTGCACACTGTCATCGCGAAATTTGGTCTCGCGGAGATTTTCCAGGACCCACTTGTCGTTTTCATCAATGCCTGAATTCTCGGCCTGCGCAATTGATGTCAATTCATTTTCTTCATTGAAACGAAATACGTACAACGTACCGAATTCAAATTCGGAACTCACGCGTTCAAGGTGCAGATACACGGGACCATCTTTTACCCACGCCTCATTACTCAGGTCGGTGTCCTTCTGGATACGCGCCTCCGACCGCATGTCACGTGCATAGAAGTCGAGCGGAGGTCCAATGAATTCACCAAGAAGCCCCGTCAACACCAACAGAACGAATCCCGACACCGCGACCATACCTGCAAGACGACTTACCGAGATGCCCGCCGATCGCATGACAATGATCTCACTGTTGCCGGCAAGTGCACCAAGGCCTAGCAGAGATCCGATCAATGCGGCGACAGGAAGCATCTCAAAAGCAAGGTTGGGCAGGCGCAATGCCGTGTACAGAATGGCTTGCGGAGTCTGGTAATCACCGCGAACGTCGTCGAGCTCGGCAATGAACTCAAACAGTCCCGCCAGCGCAAGTAGCACGACGAGAACAAGTGCCGTGCTCGCAAGAATCGTGCGCATCATATACTGGCTGAGTAGACTCATCGCAGAACTCTCTTGTGCCAGCTGTTCTGAAGGGCAAAAAGAATCAGCGTGCACAGAATCATGCAGCCGTGAACCCACCAAATACCCAGAGCAGGCGAGATTGTTGCCTCTTCAATCCACGCTTTCGAAGCGGACATCAGGTTGAAGTAGATGATAAATACGAGCAAGCCAACCGTGATGCGGCCGTAGCGCCCGGCACGTGGCCTGCTCTTTGCCAGCGGTACCGCAAGCAGCGCCAGCAGAATCGTCGAAATGGGCACGCTCAGGCGCCATTGCGTTTCCGCTATATGTTCGGGTTCGTCGGACGCCAGTAGACTTGCGAACGTCATTGCGCGTGGCCTGGGGTCCGGCGAAGCGAGACTCGGAAGACGATAAGGAATCCCGTGCTCCCCAAATTCGACGACCCGAAAACGCGGCGTTCCCGGCACGCCCTCATATCGTCGGCCCTCGTGCAGAACGAGCATGCGCGTATCCGGATCCTCCGACTCGACCTGCTCACCCCGTTTGGCAACGACAACTTCTACGACGTCATCGTCCACAAGGCGTTGCATGAACACGTTTTCCATGAGCCCGTCCGGCGTCACTCGTTCACCATACACAACCGCCCTCTCGGGCCCGAAAACTGTAAAGCGGCCCGGTTCGATACTCGCAAGATCCGCTTCGCGCCGCGCTTCTGCGCTGATAAGTTCGATTTTCGACAATGCCGTCGGCGTACCCTCGATGGCCAGCCAGGCGACACCGAGCGCCAGCGGAACAAGCAGCCAGAAGACGGGACGGTAAATACCGGACGGGCCTACGCGACAGGCCATCATCGCCGGCATCTCGCTATCCCTGTAAAGGCGCCCGAGCGCGAGCATGACGGCGAGAAACAGGCCGATCGGCACCAAAATAGTCAGGTATTGGGCTGCCGAGAGACCAATCACGTCAAACGCGGCGTCCTTGGGTAATTTACCCTTGGCAACATCGCCAAGTACCCGGGCAAATTGATTGGTCAGAAGGATCAGGAGCAGAACCATCGTGACTCCGAGCCAGGTCAGAGCGATTTCGCGAAATATGTATCGGTCGAGGATGCGCTTCACAGGATAAGGAATGGCGTGGTGGCGGTAAGCCGAAACGGTTAGACTACCGCATTGTTTTGTCCGTGACAGCCCTCAAAAACAATAAGGCGACGAAGGATTTATGAAATATTTTACAACTACAAGCAAAGCTTCAAGGCGAGCAGTCGACTGTGTCATTGTCGGTGTTTACACGCGCAGCCGTCTTGGCGTGGGCGCCGAAGACGTCGATGCGGCCAGCAAAGGCGAGATCACCAAGCGAATCAAAAGTGGCGATGTATCCGCCTCGATCGGTCATTGCGAGATACTGACAAACGTACCCGGCATCAAGGCCGACCGGGTAGCGGTAGTCGGACTCGGTAAATCCGGCAAGCTTACGGCGACTGGATTCAAGAAAGCGGTCACGGCCGCAGCACAGGCAATCACGCGGACCAAGGCGAAATCAGTGCTCAACTGCCTGACCCTGGAGCCCGTTGACAGCAGCAGCGCATACTACCTTGCTCGCCATACAGCTGAGTCGGTAAACGACGTTCTTTACCGTTTTACCCAGATGAAGAGCGGCCGCAAGAAGAAAGGCAGCCCACTCAGTTCAGTCGGCCTTGCAATTGCCAAGCGCGGCGACGCGGCAAAAGCCATGCGCGGTGCGGAGCACGGTGAAGGTATTGCCACTGGCGTTTCCCTCGCCAGGGAACTCGGCAACCTGCCAGCAAATGTCTGCACACCGAGCTATCTTGCGCGTACGGCAAAAAAACTCGCGACCGGCAAAGGCAAACTGACAACCAAGGTACTCAGCGAGGCCGAGATGAAGCGCCTTGGCATGGGATCGCTTCTGTCGGTTTCGGCCGGAAGCGCAGAACCAGCCAAGCTCATCGTGATGCAGTACAAAGGCGCAGGCAGTGACCAACCCGTTGTCCTGGTTGGCAAAGGTGTTACCTTCGATACCGGCGGCATTTCTCTCAAGCCGGGTCCTGCGATGGACGAAATGAAGTTTGACATGTGTGGTGCAGCCGGCGTTATCGGCACCATGGCCGCCGTGGCAAAAATGAAGCTGCCGATCAATCTTACTGTCGTAGTGCCGGCGGTCGAGAACATGCCGAGCAGCACAGCTACCAAACCAGGTGATATCGTCAAGAGCATGTCGGGCCAGACTATCGAGGTTCTGAATACGGATGCAGAAGGTCGCCTGATACTTTGCGACGCCCTGACCTACTCGCGCCGCTTCAAGCCCGCAGCCATAATTGATGTCGCCACGCTGACCGGCGCCTGCGTCGTTGCGCTTGGCGCGCATCGCACCGGCATCATGAGCAACAGCGAGGAACTGCGCGAAGAGATCTTCGCCGCTGGTGAGACCGCGGAAGATCGCGGCTGGCCGCTGCCACTCGGCGAGGAGTACGCCGCGCAACTCAAGAGCAACTTTGCGGATATGGCTAACATTGGCGGTCCGGGTGGCGGCGCTGTAACGGCCGGCTGCTTCCTGGGCAAGTTCACTGACGGTTTGAACTGGGCGCATCTCGATATCGCAGGTACGGCGTGGAAGTCAGGCGCGAAGAAAGGTGCATCGGGCCGACCCGTTCCGATGCTTTCGCAGGTGCTGCTGGCACGTTGCGGCGTTCTACCCTGACCCAGGGCCCAACAACACAGCGTAAACAGGCCCCAAGATGGCACGAGTAGATTTCTACGTTCTTGCGCAGACTGAAGAGCGAGCGCGACAAATGCTTGCATGCAAGCTGGCGGAGAAGGCGTGGCGCCTGGAGAACACAGTGTATATCCATGCGAAAGACCGCCGTGATGCCGAGCGCCTGGACGAACTCCTCTGGACATTTCGTGATGGCAGCTTCGTTCCGCATGGACTTGCCGGGCGCAATGATGGCACGGAGTCTTCACCGATTGTCATCGGGTGTGACACTCACGGTGTCGAAGCGCGTGACCTGCTCATTAATCTTTGCGACGAGATCCCCCCGTTCGCAGAGGGTTTCCCCCGTGTCGCGGAGCTTGTAACCTCCGATGAAAATTGTCGCAAAGCCAGTCGCAAGCGTTACGCCGTATATCGCGATCAGGGCCATGAACTCAACACACATAATCTCTAATGGATAAGTCTTACGATCCAAAGGACATCGAACAGCGCCTTTATGAGCGCTGGGAAGAGCTTGGCTACTTTGCCCCTGGCGGCGATGGCGAACCCTATTGCATCATGATTCCGCCGCCGAACGTGACGGGCACCTTGCACATGGGCCACGCATTCCAGGATACGATCATGGATGCGCTGACACGCTATCACCGCATGAAGGGACACCGCACCCTGTGGCAGCCCGGCATGGACCACGCCGGAATCGCAACGCAGATGGTCGTCGAACGACTGCTCAATGCAGACGGCAAATCCAAGCATGATCTTGGCCGCGAAAAATTCGTCGAACGTGTCTGGCAGTGGAAGGAAGAATCCGGCGGCCAGATTGCGCAGCAAACCCGCCGCCTTGGCGCTTCGGTCGACTGGAGTCGCGACCGCTTCACGATGGATGACGGTTGCTCCGAAGCCGTGCGCAATGTCTTCGTTGATTTGTACAACGAGGGACTCATTTACCGTGGCAAACGCCTCGTGAACTGGGATCCGGTTTTGCACACGGCTTTATCGGATCTGGAAGTACTGTCTGCAGATGAAGCCGGCAGCTTGTGGCACTTCCGCTACCCGCTCGCGTCGGGTGACGGACATCTCGTGGTAGCAACCACGCGACCCGAAACAATGCTCGGGGACAGCGCCGTCGCCGTGCATCCTGACGACGAACGCTACAAAGACCTCGTCGGCCAGGAAATCGCATTGCCCATCGTCGGGCGACGCATTCCGATAATTGCCGACGACTATGTCGATCCCGAGTTTGGTACGGGCTGTGTAAAAATCACGCCCGCGCACGACTTCAATGACTACGAAATCGGCAAGCGGCATGACCTCGCGATGTACAACATTCTGACCGACGACGCGTCGCTTAACGATAAGGTACCCGAGCACTATCGTGGCCTCGACCGCTTCGACGCACGTGACAAGATCGTCAGGGAATTCGAAGAGCTCGATCTCCTGGAAGCGATCGAAGACTACACTGTAAAAATTCCGCGTGGGGACCGTTCGCACGCAGTGGTCGAGCCGTACCTGACCGACCAGTGGTACGTGAAGATTGAGCCGCTTGCGAAACCGGCAATTGAGGCGGTGGAGACCGGCAAGATCAAGTTCGTCCCTGAAAACTGGTCAAAGACCTACTTCGACTGGATGTACAACATTCAGGACTGGTGCATCAGTCGCCAGCTCTGGTGGGGGCATCGCGTTCCAGCGTGGTACGACGATGAGGGCAATATCTATGTCGCTCACTCCGAGGAGCAGGTACGCGAAAAGCACGCGATCGGCGCTGATGTAATACTGCGCCAGGACAACGACGTACTCGATACCTGGTTCTCGTCAGCATTGTGGCCTTTCAGCACTCTTGGCTGGCCCGAAAAAACAAAGGCACTGGACGAATTCTATCCAGGAAATGTGCTGGTAACCGGTTTTGACATCATCTTCTTCTGGGTTGCGCGCATGATCATGATGGGCATCAAGTTCATGGGTGACGTGCCCTTCCACGAGGTTTACATCCATGGCCTGATCCGCGACCAGGACGGACAGAAGATGTCCAAATCGAAAGGCAACGTCCTCGATCCGCTCGACCTTATCGACGGCATCGATCTCGAGTCTCTCGTCAGGAAACGCACCGCTGGCATGATGCAGAGCCATCTCGCACCGACGATCGAGAAAGCGACGCGCAAACATTTTCCGGACGGCATCGATGCCTATGGATGTGACGCCCTCCGCATGACGTTTGGCTCGCTTGCGACGACCGGGCGCGATATCCGATTCGATGTTGGCCGCATCGAAGGCTACAAAAATTTCTGCAACAAGCTCTGGAACGCGGCGCGCTATGTGCTGATGAACACCGAAACGCTGGATGATGGCGCCACCGAATACAGTGCTGCAGACCGATGGATCCGTGCTCGCATCGACGAAACAACGCGCCAGATGCACAAACATTTTTCGACATATCGGCTCGATCTCGCTGTGCAGGCCGTTTACGACTTCACATGGCGCGAATTCTGCGACTGGTACCTCGAACTGTCAAAGCCAGTACTGCAGTCGGACGAATCGTCCGAAGCCATGCAGCGAGGGACGCGCAGAACCCTGGTTGACGTGCTCGAAGGTATTTTGCGTCTGTTGCATCCGCTTATGCCTTTCATTACCGAGGAAATATGGGGCCAGGTCGCCGGCCGGGCCGGCCTCGACGGTGACACAATCATGTTGCGGCCCTATCCCGAGCCGAATGATGATGCAGCCGATGCGGCTGCTATCGCAGATATCGAATGGGTCAAACAGTTCATCCTCGGTATACGCCAGATCCGCGGAGAAATGGATATTTCACCAGGCAAGACTCTGCCCGTATTATTGCAGCATGCCGGCAACGCAGACGAGCGGCGTGCAACAGAGCACGCCCAATTACTGCAACGAGTCGGACGAGTTGAGTCGATCTCCATTCTCAAGGAAGGTGAACAGCCCCCGGCTGCGGCGACGGCTCTTCTGGGCGACATGCGACTGCTCGTACCTATGAAAGGCCTGATCGACGTAGATGCCGAACGCGCGCGACTCGACAAGCAGATGGAAAGGACGAAAGCCGAGCTTTCCAAGGCCGATGGCAAGCTCGGTAACGAGAAATTTGTGAACAATGCGCCGGCCGCGGTGGTCACACAAGAGCGTGAGCGGGTTGTCGAGTTTGAGAAAACGATTGTGCAATTGACGGAACAGCTGCAAAAACTCGACGAACTCACCTAGGACTGTTCACGTTTTGAGCACTGCATCACACTCTGGTATGTGTACCGGTGCAACAGGGATGAGGTGACTATATTGTGGCCTTTTGCCCGATAGATCCGAGGATTAAGGTATGCAACGCTCGACAACACTGGAGACCGTGCCAGCAGGCCGAAATGCGCAGCGCGCGGTCTTGGACCGGGCGCGCACGTCTCTTGGCACCATCATCCTCGGCAAAGACGAGCAGATTTCGCTGGCTATCGCCTGTCTCCTTGCTCGTGGTCACCTGCTGATCGAAGACCTGCCAGGCCTTGGCAAGACGATGCTCGCACAGGCCCTCTCGCGTGTGCTCGGCCTGACCTTCCGCCGCATTCAGTTCACGAGCGACCTGTTGCCAGCCGACATCATTGGCGTTTCCGTATTTCGGCAGAATAGTGGCGAATTCGAATTTCAGCCCGGCCCGATATTCTCGCAGCTAATTCTCGCAGACGAAGTCAATCGCGCAACGCCCAAGGCGCAGAGCGCGTTACTCGAGGCCATGGAAGAGCACCAGGTCTCAGTTGACGGTAATACGCGTGAATTACCGGTTCCGTTCTTTGTCGTTGCAACGCAGAATCCCGGGGACCAGATAGGCACGTTCCCGCTGCCCGAGTCTCAACTTGATCGCTTCCTGATGCGCATAGAGATCGGCTATCCGAACGAAGAGAGCGAGCGCGAACTCATCGCTGGCGAAGACCGCCGCGCAATGCTCAAGAATATCGATGCGGTGACGACGCCCGAGATGCTGATTGCATTGCAACAGGCAGCGAGCAAGGTTCCGGTCACCGATGCACTCATCAGCTACGTCCAGGCGCTCGTACGCCACACGCGTGAATCTGCGGAGATTGAAATCGGAATGTCGCCTCGCGGAGCTCAGGCGCTCGTGGCCGCGGCACGCGCATACGCCTACGTTGAGAATCACGCAGGCGTTTATCCTGACGATGTGCAGGCTGTGTTTGCGGCGGTCGCGGGGCATCGTCTTAAACCTGCCGGCAGCACTCGTTTCCGCAGCCCGGCCGAGCTTTGTCAGCATGTCCTCGATTCCGTGGCCATTCCCTGAACTGCGCGACCAGCTAAGCTCGGTAAAGACGCGCGCTGGAAACCGCGTTCAATCCTGGGCTCGCAAGCGCCAGGGTTCCGACCCCTCTACAACCCGGCTTCGGCCCAGTCGCGTTTACATTCTGCCAACAGGCGTTGGCATAATTTTCGGCTTCATGGCTTTTGCCATGTTGCTCGGCTCGATGAACTACAACAACAGCCTGTCATTCGTTTTGACGTTCTTACTGGCTGGCATCGGCTTTGTCTCAATGCACCAATGCCAGCGTAATCTCGTAGGACTTGAACTCACTTTTGCCGGAGCAGATCCGGTCTTCGCCGGTCAGGCAATTCGATTTCGCATCGCGGTAACAAATCAATCGAAAAGCGCGCGCTACGGCATTCGCCTGCATGCAACCGACACCTCAAGTGACACACATGACCTTGCGCCGGGCGAAAGCAAGGTATTTGTTCTTCCTGTCCCGACCTCGAAACGCGGCCAAATCGGGCTGGAACGATTTGGCGTGCGCACACTTTTTCCGTTTGAAATATTTCGTTCCTGGGCCTGGCTACACATGGACATCAGCGGGCTCGTTTACCCGGCACCGGCCACCGACGCGCCGCAACCACCTCCCACGATGGTTGCGCACGGTCACCGCCAACACGATGCCCGCGGTGAAGAAGACTTCGCGGGTCTGCGTAAATACCACGAGGGCGACTCGCCACGCCATGTCGCCTGGAAGGCCTATGCGCGCAGCGGGCAGCTATTATCCAAGCAATTTGCAGGTGCGGACACAAGCAGCCAGTGGTTTGACTTTGGTGCGATTGCGAGTAACGACGTCGAGAAACGCCTTTCCATTCTGACGCGGTGGATTGTGGATGCCGACCGGACTCTCGAAGACTACGGGCTACGCGTACCGGGTAATGAATTCGCGCCCGCACACGGTGAGGTTCATCGGCGCAAGTGCCTTGAAACGCTTGCGCTGTTCGAGGACGGCCAGTCATCATGACCAGGGCTCGTGGTACGGACGGATCTCTTCTCGCCAGCCTGCCCTGGACGCTGGCAGCATTGATAATCGCCCTGGTTCCGCATGTTCCATTTCTTCCGGTCTGGATCTCGGGCGCATTTCTCGGCTGCGCCGCCTGGCGTTACATCATTGAAAAACGCCGTCGCACCCTGCCCTCGAGTTGGCTCCGCGCTGCGCTCGCACTTTTTTGTTTCCTCGGTGTGCTATTCACTTACTCATCGATCAGCGGTGTCGGCCCCGGGTCGGCATTGCTGGCTATCATGGCTGCGCTAAAACTGCTCGAGACCCGCAAACGCCGCGATCAGTTCGTGCTGCTTTTCCTGTCGATATTTCTCGTGATGTCGTCATTGCTGCGCGAGCAGTATCTCTGGTCCCTGCCCTATATGGTCGTCAGCTTGCTTGTCATCATGAGCGCGTGGCTGCGAATGTCTGCAGGCGAAAGTCAGAGCCCGCGACAGAGTTTTGCCACAGCGGGGCGCTTGCTGATGTATGCGGCACCACTGGCTATCGTGATGTGGGTTTTCTTCCCACGTATCGCAACGCCATTCTGGACGGTGCCGATTGATACCAGCCAGGCAACGTCTGGTATTAGTGACACGATGAGTCCGGGCGATATCAGTTCCCTCTCAATGTCGAACGAGGTGGCATTTCGCGTCTCCTTTGACGACGCGATCCCCGAACCACGCGAACGTTACTGGCGCGGGCTGGTGCTGATTCGCTTTAATGGACGTACATGGACCGGCCGAGATCCAGGTATCAGTCCCGGCGCGCTCGAGCAAATAGAGGTCACTGGCGAACCCATCGATTACGAAGTGACGCTGGAACCAACGCGCCAGCAATGGGTGTTCGCCCTCGACGTACCGACGCAGTGGTCGCTCTCCGAGATTTTCATGGGACCCGATCAGCAACTGGCTCGTAATGTTCCGTTCGAGCAGCGCGTCGCGTACAGGATAACGTCCTTTACGAACTACAAAATCAGCGCAGAATTATCGAATCTGTATCGCAGTTGGTACTCGTCGCTGCCCGAGGGCAGTAATCCGCGAACCGCCGAACTAGCGCGCCAGATGCGAAGTGACGCTGGCTCAGACAGCGCATACGTTGAGTCCGTCCTGCAGAAACTGAATCGCGAGGAGTATTTTTACACGCTGGACCCACCACCCCTGGGTAGCGATCCTGTTGATCGATTCCTGTTCGACACCAAGCGTGGATTTTGTGAACACTACGCGTCGGCATTTGCAGTCATGATGCGCAGCGTCGGTATTCCGGCGAGAATCGTGCTGGGCTACCAGGGTGGTGAGATTAACCCGCTCGGAGGACACTTGATCGTGCGCCAGTCCGATGCGCATGCGTGGACAGAGGTCTGGCTCGATGGCCTGGGTTGGTACCGAGTCGATCCGACCGCTGCCGTGGCACCAGAACGAATCGACATCGGCGCAAGTGACGCCGCATTTGAGGCGTTTGGCAGGGCCTGGGGACTGACTGCACCATCTCGCCTTCTGCACCGCGCAAAACTCGCGTGGGATGCACTCGATGCCAAGTGGAACGAATTGGTCCTGGGATACGGTCCGGATGCGCAGAATTCATTCATGAAGTGGCTTGGAATGAATAATCCGACATGGCGCAAGATGATGCTGACGCTGATCGCATTGGTTGGCGGTCTCGTCATGCTGATCAGTGTCGTGCTGATGCTACGGTACCGACCGCCGTTGAAAGACAATGCCGCGCTGCTTTATCAGCAATTCGTCAAGAAAACCGGACTCGAACCGCACACAGGCGAAACGGCACTTGTGTTCGCGGCGCGTATCGCGAAGACCGGTCAGTTTCCCGAACAGACAGTCGACGAAATCACGGAAGCCTATCTTGATGCCCGTTACGGACGAAACAATGCAGCCGCGTTCGAACGTTTAAGGACGGCGGTCCGCGCTATGGCATAGCGGGACGCAGACGCACCAGCGTCAGCAAAAATCCGCCGCAAAAGAAAAGTGGCATGAGAACCAGCAGCACCCATTTCGGATCGTCGGACAGCATGGCCGCAGTCGCCACCATGGCCGGCCCCAGCACATGGGCGAATTTCGTCGTCATGTTGTAGTACCCAAAGAATTCGCCGGGCTGGTCCGGTGGGATTATCGATGCATACAAGCTGCGACTCAGTCCCTGCACGCCACCCTGAACGCAACCAATCGTTACGGCCATGATGTAGAACTCTTCGACCGTGGTCATTACCATGCCCCACATACAGGTACCGATGTACACCAGAAGCGCAAAATAGATACCTGCTTTTGCTCCGTAGCGCCGCGCCGCGAGTCCGTATAACAAAGTAGCCGGAAACCCGGCGAAATTTGTTATCAGCAATGCAAACACAAGGTCCTGATCCGCAAAGCCAAGTCGTTGTCCGTAATTCACCGCCATGAAAATGACAGTGAACACACCACCGATATACAACCAGTAGCCACCAAGAAAAACCGCGACATTACGGTACTTGCCGATGTGATGGAGTGTGCCGCTTAGCTCTGCGTAGGCGGCTCGAATAGCTCCACTGGTCACTTCGATAGCACTGTGCCGCTCCGGCACGAAGAACAGGAGCGGTATCAGAAAAACAACCCACCAGACGCCGACCGAAACAAACGCCATGCTGAATGCTTCAGAAATGCCTGCCAGCCCGAACGTGGCGGGAGATTTCACCATCCACAAGTGCAGCGCAAGTAGCACTGCGCCGCCCAAATAGCCAAGCGAGAATCCCAGCGTTGACACAAAGCTGTAGTGCTGCGGCTCCGTGACGTCAATGAGAAGCGAGTCGTAGAAGACCGTCGAATTGTAGTAACCGATCGATGCGATCATGTATACACCGAGCGCAAGCGGCCAGTTACCCTCCCCAACCAGACCGAGCGCGGCGGTCATGATGGCGCCCATCAGAGCCAGGTAGAACAGAAACTTTTTGCGGTAGCCTCCTGCATCAGCAATCGTCCCGAAGATCGGCGCCGTGATACAGACAATTACACTCGCAGCGAATGTTATCCAACCCAGTCTTACCGTGACTACTGCTCCGCCATCTCCGGAACTCCAGTAATTGCCAAGCACCAGCGGAAAGAGGACAGCCAGCACACTCAACGCGAACGCCGAATTTGCCCAGTCGTAGAATGCCCACGCAATCGTCTTGCGAGTCAGGCCACGGGACTCCGTCTGCGATTCCTCAATGCTCACGTGTCTTGCGGAAACCGATATCCGGCCAGCGTTCCTCCGTCAAACTGAGATTGACTTTAGTTGGGGCAATGTAGACCAGACTGTCGCCGTGATCCAGCGCGAGGTTATCGTGTGCTTTTCTTTCGAAGTCAGCCAACATCTTGTCGTCGCTGCATTCCACCCAGCGCGCCGTCGCGACGTTGATTGTTTCGAACTGGCATTCAACGTTGTATTCGTCGCGAAGCCGATGCGCCACAACGTCAAACTGAAGTGGACCGACAGCGCCAAGGATCAGGTCGTTGTTCCGGAATGGCTTGAACAACTGTGTTGCACCCTCTTCGCACAATTGCGCGAGCCCTTTTTGCAGTGCCTTGATACGCAGTGGATCCTTGAGAACCGCGCGCCGAAATATTTCCGGCGCAAAGTTTGGAATTCCCGTGAAACGAATTTCTTCGCCCTGCGTAAAGCTGTCACCGATGTTGATCGTGCCGTGATTGTGCAGGCCGATAATGTCTCCTGCGTATGCCGTTTCGGCATGTTGCCGGTCAGCCGCCAAAAACGTGATGGCTTCGGGAATCTTCATTTCCTTGCCAAGCCGGACATGGTGAACTCGAACCCCCTTACGATACTCGCCGGAGCAGATGCGCATGAAGGCAATGCGGTCACGATGCCCCGGATCCATGTTCGCCTGAATTTTGAAAACGAATCCAGTCAGCTTCTCTTCCATCGGATCGACATCACGTTGTTCACTTTCGTGAGGCAAGGGCGACGGCGCATGTTCGACAAACTCGTCGAGTAACTCCTTTACGCCGAAGTTAGAAATTGCGGAACCGAAGAACACTGGCGTTTGCCTGGCCGCGAGATAGTCGTCTATCGACAATTCCGGGCACGCCCCTTTGACCAGCTCGACCTCCTCGCGAAAGTCATCGGCAATGTCGCCGAGAACGTTCCTGGCTTCTTCGGAATCGAGTCCATCGACACAACGAATCGTGGCCGCCTTTTCCCGACCGACTTTTTCGTAGAGGTATATCTTGTCCTGTAAAAGGTGATAAACACCTTTGAGCGCACGACCCATGCCGATCGGCCAGGTGATAGGCGAGCACTGGATCTTGAGCACCGACTCGATCTCATCAAGCAGATCAATGGGTTCACGGCCCTCACGATCGAGTTTGTTAATAAACGTCATGATCGGCGTATCACGCAAACGACACACGTCCATGAGCTTGATAGTCCGCTTCTCGACGCCCTTTGCACAGTCGATCACCATCAGCGCTGAGTCGACGGCCGTCAGAGTCCGATAGGTATCCTCGGAGAAGTCTTCATGGCCCGGCGTATCAAGCAGGTTTACGACATGATCCTTGTATGGGAACTGCATCACCGATGAGGTTACGGAAATGCCACGCTGTTGCTCGAGCGCCATCCAGTCCGATGTAGCGTGCCGGCTCGCCTTGCGGCCCTTGACCGTGCCAGCAAGCTGAATCGCACCACCATACAACAGCAGTTTTTCCGTCAGCGTCGTTTTTCCTGCGTCCGGATGCGAAATGATTGCGAAGGTCCGCCGCCTGCGGACTTCATGTTGAATGTCTGGCATTGAGTCAGCTCTCGATTTCGAGTTTCTTGGCGAGGACCGCCGCGTCTTCCCGGCCTTCGTTAGCCTGGTAGTATGCAGGCCGGTTCGCGACCTGGTGGAAACCCTTCTTTTTATACAGTGCGATCGCAAGTTCGTTGGATGGCCGAACTTCCAGGAATATTTTGCGTACCGACGCAGCGCGAGCGCGAAACAGCATTTCATCCAGCAGTTTCTCGCCATAACCACGCGATCGATACTCAGGGTCCACACAGATATTGAGTATATGAGCCTCGCCCGCCGCCACAGATAAGACGCTGTACCCTGCTACGAACCTGTCTCGCACCAATACAACATTCTGATAACCCGCAAGCAGGCAATCACGGAACACGCCGTGACTCCAAGGAAACTCGTAACTGCGGCGCTCGATATCCGACACCGTCGCGATATCGTCGTGATTCATCTCGCGAACAACCACCGGTGGCTCGGCAATAGGCGTGATCATGCAGTGACCTCCGCCGCAAGTTGCATGGCCAGGCAAAGGTCGCTCCATGACTTCTGCTTCTGCGACGGACTGCGCAACAGGTACGCCGGATGGTAGGTAACAACAAGGGGGATTCCGCCGAACTGGTGCGGGCGCCCACGCATGCGGCCGACCGGGTCATCACTGCCAAGCAAATTTTGCGCCGCTATCTTGCCGACGGCGAGAATTATCTTCGGCTGCAGCAATTCGATCTGCCGTTCGAGGTATTCGCGACAGGCCGCAGCTTCGTCGGGCTTCGGGTCGCGGTTGTGCGGCGGTCTGCATTTCAGAATATTGGCGATGAATACGCTGTCTCGACTTTGGCCGATGGCGAACAGCATCTGATCGAGCAATTGCCCGGCACGGCCAACGAATGGTTCGCCGCGCCTGTCCTCTTCCGCGCCGGGTGCTTCGCCGATGATTAACCAGTCTGCGTCAGGATTGCCAACGCCAAATACTGTATTTGTGCGGCTTTGCGAGAGTTCGCATCGTGTGCAATTGGCCACGCACTCGCGCAATTCGGGCCAGCCAAGCCCTGCGGCGGCGGATGATCCCTCAGTGAGGCCCGCGTCATCGCCGACTCGCGGCAACCAGACATCAATGCCCATTGCCTGCAAATAGGCACGACGTTGCTGTTCTGGGTGAATCATGTGCTCGACCGAAAAACTCGCGGAAGCGTTAGTTTGCCACTATGAATGCGGTACCGCACCAATGAGATCGATACCGGCCTTTACTTCCTGGCCAGGCTTGACGTGAAGTTTACTGGCAATAGGCAAAGACAGCTCGGCGATTCGTGCAAGCCGCAAATAAGCGCACCGGTCTCCCTGGCCAACACGTTCGCCGAGGCGAACGAAGGACTTGGGCGCAAATCCCATCCAGTAATCATGAAACTGCAGCACCACGCTATCACCCTCATCGGTCTCGATCCAGAGCGCATTTGCAGGGCATTCCACACCGATTTCCTCGACTTTCGTGCGCAGATCCATGATGCGGCCCTCGATAGGGCTCCGCGCGGTGTAGGCGCCGAAAGCATTGACCCGAATGCGTACGCGGTAGGCTTCACCCTGCACAACGCAGCGATTGCTGGTCTCGACTTCCAGAATCACGCCATCGACAGGGCTTATGATTCCCAGTGCCACCGATGGAACGTCGCGATGCGGGTCGCGAAACAAGAGGAAAAGAAACAAGAACACTACGGCCGGTACAAGCACGAGCCACAGATCATGGAAGCGCACGATGTACACCGCTGCCGCTACAGCGAGCAGAAGCGGCAGCAGGCCTTCCGTTGCGATCAATGGATTTCGTCTTCCTCGCAAACTTCAGTCCTCATTTCCAGGAAGTGGACGGACCATCCCGCGGATCGCCTCTGGAGTCAATACGCAGGACACATTACGGGCAGCTTCAGTTAGAATGCGCGCCTCAGCAACACAAGGTTCAAAACGTAATGCGATTTTCGGAATTTGCGCTGACAACACTCAAGGAAGTCCCTGCAGAAGCGGAGATTGTCAGCCACAAACTCATGCTGCGGGCCGGACTGATTCGTCGCCTTGCCTCCGGCCTGTTCACTTGGATGCCTTTGGGCTTGAGGGTCCTGCGCAAGGTCGAAGCAGTCGTGCGCGAAGAAATGGACCGTGCCGGCGCCCTCGAGTTGCTGATGCCGGCCGTACAGCCTGCCGAGCTATGGGAAGAGTCAGGGCGCTGGGACCAGTACGGCCCTCTATTGCTGCGCATGCATGACCGGCACGAACGCGAGTTTTGTTTTGGCCCGACGCACGAAGAGGTCATTACCGATATCGCGCGCCGGGAACTGCGCAGTTACAAGCAACTACCGGTTAACTACTACCAGATACAAACAAAGTTTCGCGACGAGATCCGTCCCCGTTTTGGTGTCATGCGCTCACGTGAGTTCATCATGAAGGACGCCTACTCCTTTGATCTCGACCAGGACGGGTTGCAGAAATCCTATGACCGCATGCACGCCGCCTACACGGCGATATTCGAGCGTCTGGGTCTGAAATTTCGCGTCGTCGATGCTGACAGCGGCGAAATTGGCGGCAGCCAATCCCAGGAGTTCCATGTTCTCGCGGATTCGGGTGAAGACGCTATTGCCTACTGCGACGAAGACCATTACGCGTCGAATATCGAGACGGCCGTTACCCTCCGCCCAGCTGGAGATCGCCCGGCACCGCAACAGCAACTCGAAAAAATCCCGACACCGGGCGTGAAGACCATCGCACAGCTTTGCGAAATGCTTGGCATTACGCCTGAGCAAACGATCAAAACACTGATCGTCGAAGGTACAGATGGCCCGGTTGCATTGGTCTTGCGCGGTGATCACGAGCTCAATGCGGTCAAAGCACAGAAACTCGACGGTGTCGCCGCGCCGCTGACCTTGGCCGACACTGCGGCCATTAAAAAAGCCACTGGCGCCGAGCCCGGTTCACTTGGTCCGGTTGGCATGGAGCTCCCAATTTTCTTCGATCACGCCGTTGCCAACCTGGCTGATTTCGCGTGCGGCGGCAACGAAGAGGGTTTTCATTACAAGGGCGTGAACTTCGGCCGCGACCTGCCCGACGCCGAGACTGTGGACCTGCGTAATGTCGTTACCGGCGACCCGACGCCGGGTGGCAAGGGCAGCTTGAGCATCGCGCGCGGTATCGAAGTCGGGCATATCTTCCAACTCGGCACGAAATACTCCGAGGCGATGAAGGCAACGGTTCAGGCCCCGGATGCGACGAACCGGGT